>JAUVOB010000156.1 GCA_030599405.1 Chloroflexota bacterium
ATCCATATACGCCCTCGCAAGAGAAATTGGATCGGCGACGCCAATAGAATGGACCTGGCGATCACGGTTACTGGTACTCAACAATCAGCATCCACGAGTTCGGCATATTCCCAGAAAAGCACGATTCCAAGATGGTTGCCATTGCTTCTGTTGATGCTCTGCTGTGTGGGTTTTATCTTATTCTCGCTCGTTGTTTATCCTGAGTTGAAGCCGATCCTGTTTCCAACAGCAACATTAATACCTACGCCAACGCCAGAGAATACACCAACAGCGACGCCAGATTTCCCCGCAACCCAAACAGCAACGAGGGTGATCTGGCTAGAGTTGGATGACGATAGCGATGGTTTGAAGAATGCCCTCGAGATCGAACTGGGCACTTCTCCAATGTCGAAGGATACCGATAATGATGGCCTATCCGACTTTGACGAACATACGCGATACGACACCGATCCCCTGAATCATGATACGGACGGAGATACGCTTGAGGATGGCGCTGAGGTATCTGATGCTTGTAAGAGCCCAATAAACAATGATACCGATCTAGACGGCATCCCAGACAACCTTGATCCAGATTCTTGTGCCGGTGTGACGCCGACGGCTTCCCCAGTCACCGGTTTTGCCCTGGGCGGTCAAGTGAACAATTCACTTGATAACCTGGCTGTCATGCAGGAAGCCGGCATGAGTTGGGTAAAAGTACAGCATCGATACAGTATTGACGCCGATCCAACCTCAACCATGCAGGACGCCGCCAAATTCAAGGAACAGGGTTTCAAAGTCCTCCTTAGCGTGGTCGGAAATCGTGATGAGTTAGAGAGGGGAGGCGCGAACTACGTCCGTGCCTTCGCCGAGTTTCTAGGCAAGATTGCCCCTGTAGCGGACGGCATCGAAGTGTGGAACGAGCCAAATATCCAGAATGAGTGGCCTGTCGGGCAGATAAGCGGACTGGCATACTCAGATATGCTTAGACAGGCATATGGATCCATCAAGGCAGCCAATCCTCTTACGATCGTCATCAGCGCGGCGCCGGCGCCTACAGGTACAAATAACGAAACTGTGATGTCGGACGACCGGTTCATTCAAGAAATGATGAACTCAAATGCGGCTAACTACATGGACTGCATCGGTATTCATTACAACGTCGGCGCGACACCGCCGGCCGATACCAGCGGCCATCCCTATGACAGCAATGGTCATTACTCCTGGTATTTTCTGACTATGCTGGATTTGTATTACGATACTTTCAATCCATCGAGCTCCACCGGTGGTGTTCCATTGTGCTTCACCGAAATCGGATTTCTAACTGACGATGGATTTGATCTGACCCTAGCCCAAGCAGGGGCGAGTAACTTTCTGTTCGCCGAAGCCAACTCGATATTTGATCAGGGAGTTTGGCTGTCAGATGCCCTTCAGCGATCCTGCAGAAGTGGCAAGGTTTTACTTTTTATTGTGTGGAATGTCGATTTCACCAACTATGGACAAGATCCTCAGGCCGGCTACGCGTTATTGCGTCCAGACGGCAAGTGTCCAACTTGCGAACGGCTCAACCAGGCGGTAGGCACTTTAATAGGCGAAGGGTGCATGTCGCGCCCTTCCAGGTAAAGTTTGAACTGTGGTGCCCAATATGAAGCGTCACCATTTATATCTATTTACCGGAGCCCTGCTGCTAAGTGGACTGGCATGCGGCACGTTCGGTGGAGCAGCACCTACAGAGCCGGTTGCAACGGTAACAACTGTCTCCACACCCACTCTTGCCCCAACAGCTCCTGCGCCGACCGTTGATCCCGGATCAATTGAGACTGTGACCGATGCGCCAACATTGGCGCCGACGGTTGAAGGAGCCCTTGGCACACAGCCAACTTCTGAGCCCGGGACTGGCGAAGAGGGAGGAAGTAATGGCAGTGGCAATGGTGGGTCATCGACATCGGCGGCTTGCCCGGCAGGTGGGCAGAATCTACTAGTAAATCCGAGTTTCGAGGGACAGTTCGTGCCCTATGGCGCGTTTGTTGAGCTCAATCATGCACCGCCCTGGATACCCTGGTGGAAAGATGGCGAGAACAACCAGCGGCCTGAATTCAAACCGGCCGAGATATCGGTGGCGGCGAACCGCGTGCACAGCGGCAATAGCGCTCAGCAATATTTCAAGAGTCACGGCATGTTCAAAGCGGGTCTGCAACAATCGGTTTTGGGCGTGCCGCCAGGTAGCCACCTTCAATTTAGTGCTCACGGTCAAGCCTGGTCATGCGAAGAGGCCAGTATGTGTCGGGACGGCAGCTCAGTGAACCCTGCCAATATGCTAATGCGCGTTGGAATCGATCCAAAAGGCGGGACTGACCCGTTCAGCAACGCAATCATATGGTCTGCTTACTTCAACCCATTGGACCAGTGGCAGGTCGCTTGTATCGAGGCCACTGCCGAGGCGGAAACTGTTACGGTATATCTGTGGGCTTCGCCTGATGGTCCTCGTCAGAACCAGGACGTATATTGGGACGATGCCAGTTTGGTTCTACTACCATGAAACCAAATCTGCCCGTTTGCACCCCAGGTACCTTACCTCTATACTGTCGAAAGAGCGTCAATCAGCTCTTCTGCGCTGAATTATCGGTCGTATTAGACGAGCCATAATGAGGCAATCGCAGGCGGTTTCGCGCCAACAAAGGATCAAATATATACATGGCTGATTCAGATAAAAGCGGAAAACTGCATCGAATACTCTCACCCAAATCAACCACGTTCTGTTTGCTGGTCTTTATCCTGTTTTCACTTGTAATCGGCGGTCAGGTTGCTATGGCACAGGACCAACCGGTCATCGTTGTGACGGGATCGGATGTCTCTGAATTCCCGATCGTGCGTTTAACCATCATCGCGGTAGATAGCGAGGGCAACCGGCTTGAGTTCCTTCCAGGACTGGCGGTGAGCGAAGACGGATCACCAGCGACAATACTAGACCTCGGCGAGACTCTAGCTGGATTCGAGTACATCTTCGTAATCGACGCAAATGAGACGTACAACGATACGGATCAACCAGGCGGATTGACACGCCGGGAGATGGTTAGAGATAGCATTGTTGAATTCGCCAACAGCTTCATGAATCAGGCGCAACTAGATAGGGTTAGCATCATCGTGCCCGGCGAAGAAGGGGCCGCGGTGCTGGTCGATAGGACCCAATTCCATACGTCGTTGATTAATGAGATCAACTTCTATGAACCCGAGATTCTGGCCGAAACGCCCCTTAACGATATGTTGAACCAGGCCCTAGATCGAGCCGGAGAAAGCCGTAGTGAAGGACGCGCGCAAGCCATCATCCTCTTCACAGATGCGGGACAGTTAAGTGATCAGCTCGAATACGAAACGATAACGGCTAAAGCCCAGGAAATAGGTGTTCCTATCTTCTCGGTAATTCTAGGGGCGCGTGCGGATGAAAGCGAGATCGAAAATGTTTCACTGTTAGGTGAACCGACAGGTGGTAGCTACCTTCATCTAGAGGAGATCGCCAGCGTGATCCCATTATTTGCTTTGCTAGAAAATAACGGTAGGCAACATCTAATAGAATATCGGTCGCAGATTTCGACAACCGGCGATCATACTGTAACCGTCGAGGCGACCGGAGCAGCTGGCTCTCTTGATGTTAGCGTTGATATTGCACCGCCGGCCGTTGAGATGGCGGTCGACAATAGTTTACCGATTCGGCGCGTTCTAGACTCTGCCGATGCCCCAATTACAGATGCTGAGCCAGCCGGCCAACCAATTGTGGCCCGAGTCACCTGGCCTGATGGCTATCCTCGGGCCGTAACCCAGGCGGCGCTCCTGGTCGATGGGGTTGAGCAAACAGTCGTACAGGATCCAGAGCTCAATGATATTGGTCTTTTATCAATAGAATGGGATTTAACGGATATCGACGAGGGCACCTATGCGCTGGTGGTACGCGCTACCGACGAACTTGGCATCGAGGGAGAAAGTGAAGAGTTGCCGATGAACGTAGAGGTAGCTCGACCTGCACCGCCAGTCGAAACCGTGGTTGCAGTCCAGCCGACAGCAGTACCGGTGGAACCGGTAGAGGAAGAGACCTCAGCTCTTATCGACAACATTGGTGTTATTGGCATCGTCGTCGGAGCGGCAGCGCTGCTTGCTTTATTCTTCGTGGTGGTTGTCGCGATTGTGCTTCTCCGACGTCGTAGACCAACATCCGGAGCCGTTGTGATGCCGGTTGCTGCCCAAGCTAGCGCTGATGCTACCCAGGTCATGATGCCGGCCTTTGCGGTGCCAAAAGTCGCGACTGCCTACTTGGAACCCTTGGAGAAAGCTCCAGAGCATACCGGAATGATCGCTGTTTCTGGTGAAAACGTTGCTATAGGTAGGGATGAGAATCTAGCCCAAATCGTGTTTGTCAACAAAAGCGTTTCTCGACTACACGCACGGATCATGATGCGCGGTGGTATATACCAGTTATACGACGAAGGTAGCGCCAGCGGAACATATATCAATTACGAACAAGTTAGCCTGACACCACAGAATATTCAGGATCAGGATGACGTTCACTTTGGGCAAGTACACGTGCGGTTTCATGTTTCTGGACCGGCTCAAGATGATGACTCGACGCAGATCATGCAGGCGCCAGCAAGGCCTGCCGCAGCTCCTCCACCGGTGAGCGACGACATGAGCACGCAACCCTTTATGCCTAATCAGCCTCCAGCAGCTGGACAGCCGCCCGCTCCTGAAGACGACGAGGATGATACGTCTACGCAACCCTACATGCCGCATAGCCCGAGGTAATAACGAATCGTCCTGTATTTTCAATCCCTTAATACACTGATACCTCGTAGAGTTACGGTAATGCTAGGCATGTTGTCAAATCTAGTTGGTCGCTAAAGACTATGGAACCTGTTGCTATCACAACCGAGCTGAATGTCGGCCAAAAATCGCACGAGGGAATGAGCGGTAAGGCAAACGAAGATTCGCTTGGCGTGTTCGCTTGGAAATATGAGAACCGTCACAAATTGATTTTGGGAGTCGTGGCGGATGGTGTAGGTGGGCAAATTGCGGGTGAGGTAGCCAGCCGCCTGGCAG
>JAUVOB010000354.1 GCA_030599405.1 Chloroflexota bacterium
GTGCCGTTTGAAAAACCACCCTCACAAGATGGATGCCCTAGCCTGTCCCCTTCCTTGATGATGAGGCCAGCAGGAACCCGTTCACGAGATTCCACATGCATGTATGTTATGGCCCAGCCAGTACCGGTGAATCCATCACCATCTAGATCGACTACCACAGCGCCATTGTCGCTTCTGACGACGACACCATCTGACATCGCCGTGACCCAATCATCCGACTGGTAGCAGCCCAGCTGCTCATGCTGGGGTGCGAAATCGAGCGCCGCCCAAGCTGACCCGCTAGCCCAACCTCCGTGAGGTCCGCTTGTGTAATACCAGGTCTTGCCCGGCTCCCAGGGCAGGCTAAGGGTTGGTTGATCCAAATTATCCGGCATAAGAGGATCAACGGTATATACAAACGGATTGCCGAATAGTTGGTTGTACGTGAGGTAGAATCCATCAGGACCGACGTCACGCAGCCAGCTTTCGTATGTGGTTGCCGGTAAGTTACCTAATAGTAGCTGCAGTCCAGCCGTAGCGTCATTGATGTCTTTCGCGAAGTCAACGGTAAGCTCACCTCCAACCTCGAACGAACGAAGCCCTCCTTCGGACCGGCCATAAAAGCCGAAATTAGCCAGATTGGCAGCCCATGATAACTGCTTATAGAGTCCCTGGTACTCCGCTTGATCATACCCAAGAGGATAGCCATCATCTTCCGCATCCGACCGTGTGACCCAACCAGATTGGTGCTCTAATATTGCTAACAACAGGCGTGGATTCATGCTAAAGCGATCGGTCACGAGCTGGACTATCTCTGGACCTGACATATCCCGCCCTTCGAGTTCTTCGCTGTAATTTTCCAGATATCCGCCAAAGAATGAGGCGGCATCCACGAGGTCGAACCCCTTTGCCGATGGTCCGTACACCAGTTCGCTATCTGGGATAAGTTTAAAGTGTGGACTAACCGCATCGGCTTTTGTTGGAATCAACAACTCCTGCCCCACCGATAGAAAATCGGAGACATTGATATCGTTTATTGTAGAGATGATTGCAATGGTTGTTTCATAAAGGTCAGCAAGTGTGCCGAGGGTCTCGCCATCGGTGACTATATGCAGCGCGTAGTTGCTATCGTTCGCAGGTGACTCTGAGCGGGTAGGATCTGGCGTCGGCGTTCCTGGATAGGACAACGACGGCGTTACCAGAGGTTTTGTGGTTGCCGTTGGTGTTACAGTTGGTTGCGGTGTTTCGGTCGGTGTTACTGATGGAGACAGTGATAGCTGAATTAACGTGGGTGCGACTGTTATTTTCGCTACGTCGGGATCGGGTCGTTCGCAGCCATTCATCAATAGAGCGGTTGTCAGGATTATATAGAGTGCAAGAAACCGCGATCTTGATATTCGAACAGTATTGATCAAAGACATACTGCCCAATTTTACACCAGTTGAGCCTGATTGACGTCCACCATCCAGTGCAATAGACTTGGATCAATGCAACCTAATTACGTTCAACGAATACGACTGATATTTGGTAAGTCCGGTTATACACGGTTTATTGGCCACCTAGATTTGGCGAGGACACTCGAGAGAGCCATCAACCGAGCTCGCATACCAGTCGCCTATACCCAGGGCTTTAACAAACGGCCGCGCATGCAGCTAGCCGATGCCCTCCCTCTGGGCTTCACTAGCGAATGTGAGATCGCAGACTTATGGCTTGGTGAAAGGGTTGAACCGCAAGACGTTGAGATTCGTTTAGCTTCAGCATTTCCCAGTGGATTAGATCTTCGCTCCGTGAAAGAAGTAGACATTTCCGAGACCTCTCTTCAGAATCAGACCGTTGAGGCAACCTATATGGTTATTCCAGGTGAAAACCTGGAGAATGAGGAGCTTCTAAACCGTATCGACGAATTGCTTAGCCTGCCTTCAATACCAAGAGAGAGGCGGGGAAAATCCTACGATTTGCGGCCGCGCGTGTTTTCATTATCCGTTTCCCGATCTGACGAAGAGCAGTCAGAAATCACGATGATTCTAAGTCTAGCCCCAGGAGAGGTCGGCCGGCCAGATGAGGTTCTAGATTCTCTGAACCTGGATCCTCTGTCGGCAAAGGTCCACAGGACCCGAATCGTATTGGCGAATGACAGGACGTCCTAAGCATCCGCTTCGCAGGAGCCGTTACGTTTCCTCAAGAAGATTTCTCTTGCTGGCTACCGTTCTCGTTATCCTTGCCGGTTGTAGTGAAGAATTGCCCGGTGAAGGACCGACCGGCCCTTTCCCCAATTCGATCACTCCGACTCCAGCGGTAGAAGTAACTTCTACAGTTGATTCGAATGGTGATGTTCCAGCGGTGGCTTCGCCGCCAGTTCCTTCCCGTTCGATTATCCCTGACACAGGGTGGGAGATGGTTCGTCAAGGCCTGGAGAGGCGCGTAATAAACATGGAGGGTCTGGATGGTGAGTCAACGCAAAGTTTGTACTTGCTACGTATCGATCCTGACCACCACCGATTTGACGTCGGCTATCATCCGGGTAATCCACAGAGCTTGCTTGGTTGGGTTGAGGAAACTGGGGCGCTAATCGTTCTAAACGGTGGCTATTTCACAGAAGATAATCGAGCCACGAGTCTGGTCATTACCGAAGGTATTCTGAGTGGATCATCCTACCAGGGATTTGGAGGTATGTTCTCGGTTGATGGCGACGGCCCGCGACTGCGCTGGCTACATCAGCAGTCATACAATGAGGCGGATCCCGTATCTTCAGGAATGCAGTCATTTCCCATGCTAGTCACGCCTGGAGGAAAGCTCGGTTACAAAGATGAAACGGGCGAAAAGGCCCGAAGAACCGTCATCGCTGAAGATCGCGACGGCCGCATTCTTTTCATCATCTCGCCATCGGCGACATTCA
>JAUVOB010000415.1 GCA_030599405.1 Chloroflexota bacterium
TAAGGTCTCGAAACTTCGACCACCCCACACATAGGCCTTGAGAACCGGCTCGAATAGCAGGGGATATAGTTCTAAATCTCGTCTCTGCATTTCGTGTAGTACAACTGGTTACCTGAGTAGGCGTTACCCGGAGGCCATGAATTTGATAGATTGGACGCCAAGAGGGGCCAAAGTAAATGTGATAGAGAACGGTTTGTCGTGCCATGGGGTGGGGGAAGTATCCAAGGTTCCTGGATTCGTCACTCCGCTGCCGCCATAAGCGAACTCGTCGCTATTGAGGACTTCGCTGTACTGACCCTCATTGGGAACGCCTAGGCGATAATCGTAGCGTACTGTCGGCGTGAAATTGCAGACAACAAATACCTGCTCCCCTGAATCGGGCACGTTGCGAGAGAAGGCTAACACACTTCTTTGGCTATCGTGGAGATCGATCCAGGTAAATCCAGCCCAGGTATGATCGTCCAGATAGAACGCTGGCTCAGACGCATAAAGACGGTTCAGATCGCGCACAAAGGATTGTAGTTGGCGGTGCATGCCACTTTGATCTAAGAGATGCCAGTCCAGACTCTGCTCTTCTGTCCATTCTCGCCACTGACCAAATTCCCCGCCCATAAATAGCATCTTCTTACCCGGATGAGCTAACTGATAGGCGTATAGAGCTCGGAGATTGGCGAACTTCTGCCAAACATCTCCAGGCATTTTATCGAGCATACTACGCTTGAGGTGAACCACTTCATCATGCGAAAACGGCAGAAGAAAGTGTTCACTAAAGGCGTACAGCAGAGAAAATGTCAGTGTGCCATGGTGGAAAGATCGATAGATTGGGTCGTTGCTGAAGTACTGCAGTGAGTCGTGCATCCAACCCATGTTCCACTTGAGATTAAATCCGAGGCCATCTTCTTCGACTGGCCGGCTCACTCCCGACCAGGAGGTAGATTCCTCGGCGATGGTCAGAACATCCGGGTAGTTGGCATGGACACGGGCGTTGAACTCACGGATGAAATCAAGGGCTTCCAGGTTTTCTCGACCGCCATATCTATTTGGGACCCACTCGCCGGCTTCTCGTGAAAAATCTAGATAAAGCATAGATGCCACAGCATCCACTCGGAGGCCATCGATATGGTATTTAGCCAGCCAAAAAATGGCGTTGCTAATGAGAAACTGGCGAACCTCATTGCGGCCGAAATTGAATACAAGCGTTCCCCAATCTGGGTGCGTGCCCTGGCGAGGATCGTCATGTTCGTAAAGACTGGTTCCATCAAAAAACGCCAGTCCGTGTTGATCTCTTGGAAAATGAGCCGGCACCCAATCAAGGATTACGCCAATGCCGGCCTGGTGACAGGCGTCCACAAAAGCCATAAACTCATCCGGAGTGCCAAACCGGCTCGTCGCCGCGAAATAGCCGGTGACCTGATAACCCCATGAGCCATCAAAGGGATGTTCGGCTATTGGAAGTAGCTCTATGTGCGTATAACCCATGTCTAACACGTAAGGAATGAGCTCCTCGATTAAGTCAAGATACGTGAGCCATTGGTTATCGCTTTTTCTTCGCCAAGATCCTAGATGAACTTCATAGACATTTATCGGCCGGTTGAGGCTGTTGAATTCTCCCCGGCGCTCTAGCCACTCGTTGTCCTTCCAGTCATACTTATCGAGGTTCCAGACGATCGACGCTGTCTTCGGTCTCATCTCGCTGAAAAATCCAACAGGATCGGTTTTGTTGACCGTATAATTGAGATAACGCGTTTTGATCTCGTACTTGTAGATTGCTCCCTCGGCTAGGTCCGGTATGAAAATGTCCCAAATACCGCTATTGGAGCGGAATCTCATCGGATGGCGCCGGCCGTCCCAGCTATTGAAGTCACCGATAACGCTGACACGCAGGGCGTTTGGCGCCCAAACAGCAAATCGCACTCCTGGCCGTCCCTGGGAAACCTCGAGATGCGCCCCCAACTTCTCGTACATCCGTATATGCGTGCCTTCTGCTAAAAGATACTCGTCAAAATCTGTTAAACTCTCAGAGTAAGCATATGGATCTTCGTATAGCAATACCGTACCATCATGCAACCTAATCTGAAATGAGTAGACGATCGGCAGTGCCTGGTCGTCCAAGACGAGCTCAAAGAAGCCGTCGGTATGGGTTCTCTCCATGGCAAATTGTGCTTCTGCCTTGGCAATCACTAGCTTGACAGAGGCTGCCTGGGGCAGGAAAGCCCGTATCACAAGATTCCCGTCATACGCATGAGGGCCTAACACGGAGAATGGATCACCGTGGTAGCCACCGGCGATGGCCTCGATTGTCTCGGCTGGCAATGTTGGTGTACTAGGTTCTATGCCGTATATTCTGCCTTATCAGTTCGAATACCTCTCTCCATACACCTGGGATCACA
>JAUVOB010000133.1 GCA_030599405.1 Chloroflexota bacterium
CGTGGCCAACACGTTGGTAATGGTCGAATATTCCCCGAAACCACCATGCAGCTCAGGAATCGCCGTCGGAATTAACCCAAACTCCCAACCGGCCTGAACGATATCTTCCGGAATAGAGCCCTCTTCTTCGGCGTCGCGATAGACTTTTCTGATCTTTGTTTCGGCAAATCGTCCAATTACGTCAACCAGCATCTTTTGCTCTTCGTCAAGTTCAAATTCAAGCATCAAGACCACCTTCTTTTCACTTGTAACGCATTTATCTCCAATACTAACTTCTCACAATATGGTCAGACATCTTGGCTACACGTACCATTGCCTCAATATCGTGAACGCGGACGATGTCAGCCCCTCGATCGATCGCAATGGCAACCACCGCTGCTGTTCCATCCACTCTCTGGTTAGGTGGCAGATTCAAGGTATATCCAATAAAGGACTTCCGAGATGGCCCAACCAATATCGGATATCCCAGCTCCATGAAGCGATCCAGTTCATCGATTATCCTCAGGTTTTGGGAGACTGTTTTGCCAAATCCGATCCCAGGATCGACTACTATGTGCCTCTTATGAATGCCAGCCTTTATAGCCAGATTCGCGATCTCTTCTAGTTCTGCACGAATATCCTCAATCAGGTTGTCGTACTGGACACCAATATATCGACCTCCAAGACGTTCTTCTTGGTTGACATCTTTCGGTTTGCTACGGTTATGCATCAAGACGATAGGGCATCGCGCATCGGCCACAGTTGATGCCATTTCTGGATCCATGCGTAAACCCCATACGTCATTAATCCAGCGTGCCCCGACCTCAAGTCCTGCTCGGGCCACTGAAGCCCTATAGGTGTCAACGGAGATGGGAACGTCAACAGAATTCGCAAGCGCTTCAATGGCAGGAACAACACGCTTTAATTCCTCAACTGCCGTTATCGGCTTGCTACCTGGTCGGGTGCTTTCACCACCAACATCCAACAAATCAGCGCCAGCTTCAACGAACTGTCTCCCCTTTTCCACGATCCTTGAGACACCATTCCTCTCCTGGTACAGGCCATCTCCTGAGAAGCTGTCTGGAGTCACGTTTAGAATCCCCATGACGAAGGTTTTTACGCCCCAGGCAAGTTCTGTTGGCCGTCTTAATCGATTATGCGAGCTTTCTAGGCGTATAACCGTGCCCGCATCAACTTTCTCGAGCATGTCTGATACCGATCTGCCGTTTCTGGGATCGACGAGATCTGTGGAGATGTCGGCAAGAGGTACAAGGACAAAGGCGCGTTGATCGATTTGCGGGTGAGGAAGAGCGAGGTTCTCGTTTTCAAGGATCCAGTCATTGAAATAGATCAGGTCGATATCAATTAACCTAGGACCCCATTTTCCACCTGGAACTCGCCCCATTTTACGTTCTATTTCCTGACAATTTGCTAGGAATGACGCAGGTTCAAGAAGGGTTCTAACCTTCAGACAGATATTGAGGAACTCGGGTTGATCGACCAATCCCCACGGAGCGGTTTCATAGACCGGCGAGATCGCTTCGATGGCTGCCACCTCGCCCAGTGCATCCACAGCAAGTTGTAGGTTTTCGTGTCTACTTCCGAGGTTTGTTCCAAGGGAAAGGTAGACCAAGTTTGCCACTGTCGATTGTCCCTTTCATGCTGGCTTCATGACGCACTGCGTTATACTAAAATATAGCACGTGGCCAATCTGGTGTCAAGATGGTCAACCACCTCCTCGATCCGACTAGGTAACAGATTTGAACAGTGTTCTACTTCTCATTATGTGATATTTTCTAGCGGTGGTCATGAAACCAGCAATGTCAAGAAAGAAGCATCTTATAATGGCGATGATCTTTGTGCATTCCATTTGGATCGCGCTGCTATCTGGAAGCCTATCAACCCTACTAGCCCAAGGCACTTCTCCGCAGGTTATACATCTAGTCGAACCTGGTGATACCTGGCGAGCGTTGGCACTTCAATACGGAGTTTCCGAAGATGTAGTTCGCGGTGCAAATCCTCACATAAACAGTCGAGGCGAACCTGCCATCGGGACAGAAATCGTATTGCCAGTCGACGATCCACTCATCGAGAACAGGGGCCTGTTGATTCGATCCGTCAAGGCTGGATTACTAGAGCTCAGTACTCTACACAACGCTAATCCCTGGCAGCTAGCTCTTATTAATGATTTCCGAAGTCCCTATTCACCGCATCTAAATCGACCGATATTCATTCCCGATGGCGAGACAATTCCGCGCGAGCTTCCAATCGGCTTCCGCTCTCTAGAACTTTCGGCATCTCCAATTCTGCCTGGCCAGGTGATTGGCTTTAGAGCTCAACTAAATAGGCCAGTCTCTGTTACAGCAACCTTGGCAGATGTTCGTTTCGCCGTACCCCAGAAAGAGGATAGGGTAATAGGAATTGCCGGCACAGGAGCGTTTTTCCCAACAGGTAACCATGATTTCACCGTTGCGGTTGAAGGATTTCCACCCTGGGTTCAACCCTTGAATATCAAACCAGGTATATGGACATACGAACAGATAAACCTTACGGGTTCGGCCGCAGCAATAGACCAGGCATCAATCAGGGAGGAATGGGAGAGGCTATCTACTGTATGGTCAATGGTTTCTCCAGAGATCAGATGGCAAGCAACGTTCCGTCTACCCATTGACAATTTCCTCGAATTCAGTTCTCTGTATGGGGCACACCGCTCCTACAATGGCGGTCCGTACAGTTCGTATCACGAGGGCCTTGATTTCAGCGCTTACGGGGGTACACCTGTTCTCGCACCAGCCGCAGGCATAGTTACCCTAGCAGAGTTCTTATATGTTCGAGGAGGCGCCGTTATCATCGACCACGGTTACGGTGTTTTCAGCGGTCTGTACCATATGTCAGAGGTTCTCGTCCAACCAGGACAGCGCGTAGAGGCAGGACAGGTAATCGGAAGCGTGGGATCGACGGGGTTATCTACGGGTAACCATTTGCATTGGGACTTACTTGTCGGCGGGACACAGGTTGATCCGCTAACATGGCTTGACAGGGATCTCGGCTGCTGGCTACTTGAAGGTATTGGTACTGCCTGCGACCAGGGTGACGTCTCCTAATATCCCACCAAGAAAGATGTTTAGCCACGCCAGATAGCTATCGCTAACAGAATCCAGCCGGCAATAAAGGCGACCCCACCGAGCGGCGTTATAGCCCCTAACCATTTTGTATCGGTGGCGCTGAGGAGATAGAGGCTACCAGAGAAAATCACAATACCAGTCACTATCAAGTACCCTGATGCATTTACCAAGTTCCCAGGCCATTTACTGGCAACCCAAGCGACGGCAAAAAGACCTAGCCCGTGAATAAGATGGTAGCGAACTGCCGTCTGGAAAGTGGATTCGAGGTGGGGTACTTTTTCAAAATAGCCCTCTAGAGTGTGCGCCCCAAATGCGCCTGCCGCTACGCCGAGCATCATGAAAACTGCTCCTAAGATCGCGAATGACTTTTCCATGGGCTCCTCAATTTATCCGTAAGTCTAGGGCCTCAACAATAACCCTAATGATGTCTTCAGCGACAGCTGATTTGCTCTGCAATGGCATATTCATCAAGCGACCATCGGAACCGATTAAAATAATGCGATTCGTGTCGACACTGAAGCCGCTATCCGCAGATCCAACATCGTTGATGGCGATGAAATCAAGGGCCTTTCGGACCAACTTCTCCCTTCCATACTCCATTAAGTTCTCGGTCTCAGCGGCAAATCCCAGCGAGACTAGTGGACGTCCTGTTTTCGCCTTTTGCGTTTTTACCTGCTCGAGGATATCAGGATTGCTTATCAAAGGAAGCCCAAGACCACCGCTAAAGGCTTGAGCCTTCTTTATCTTTTGCTTGCCCAATTCAGCAGGCCGGAAATCAGATACGGCCGCGGCCATGAGCAACACATCCGCGTCGGCTACCTCTTTGAGGACTGCGTCACTCATCTCAACCGCGGTATTAACCTGAATCATCCTGGCGCCTACGGGGCTGTTCAATTGAACGGGTCCGCTTATTAACGTGACATCGGCTCCGGCGTCCAATGCCGCCTGGGCCAGAGCGTAACCCTGTCTGCCGCTCGACCGATTGCTCAGGAAACGAACTGGATCTAGAGCCTCCTGGGTGGGTCCGGCGGTTACGATGATCTTCTTGTCTTTCAATGGGCCACCGCTGCTCAGTGCACGACGGATATGTCCCATTAGTTCAGTTGGCTCCAACAATCGTCCCAAACCCACTAAGCCTGATGCCATCCGGCCTTCGGCCGGTCCGGCGAACAGAAGACCGCGATCCTTTAATGTGGCCACATTTGCTTGGGTGGCAGGATTCGTATACATGCCAACATCCATTGCCGGTGCCATCAGAATCGGGCACCTTGCTGCTAAGGCGGTGATAGTCAACAAATTGTCTGCCAGACCATGGGCAATCTTTGCTATCGTATGAGCTGTCGAAGGGGCGATAACAAATATGTCTGCCCCCTCCCCTAAGTTGACGTGTTGAATATGATCATCAAGACTCCACATATCGGAATAGACCTCACGACCTGTTACGGAGCTGAGACTTAAGGGAGCGATGAACCGGCTGGCCGCCTCCGTCATAATCACATCCACAAGGGCCCCATTTTGGGTCAGTTTGGATGCAAGATCTACCGATTTATAGCAAGCTATTGAGCCGGTGATTCCGAGCAAGATTCGCTTCTCTTGAAATATCGTGATGTCCATGGCCTAAGTTTATGAAAAAGGCGGATATATACAAGCTGCCTTTATTACTCCTGCCAACTCCGTTTCCCTTCCGCGTTATGAGACTGTCCGCTTCATCCGTCTATAACAAAACAAAACACGCGATCGAAGCGACCATCATTAATCGGAGCACTAGTGCATTTCATGTATCCTATCAGGTATAATTTGGATTGTGAAACCTCTCGCCTCAACGACTACTATCCCAGGTAAGTGCGGATGAATTCATTATTGGCTTTCGTGACAGCTCATCGCACGAAGTTCTTTGTCGTCCTTGTTCTTGCGGCGTCCGGATTTTTGCTTCTTTGGCAAGAACCCCAGAAACCCCTTCGGGTGGCGGTGGCTAAGGGCGGGCGCATGCTAGAGATGTCGGCCATCTTGGAATCGGCCGCTAACCAAGGAGCATTGCGCGGTCTGGTCCTTGATGATGTGCGTGTTTCGATCCTCCTTGATGATAAAGACTATGGTTTTCTCTACGCCTACCCTCTTGGTCCCGCCGAAGCCAAGGCATGGCGCGAGAACGGATGCGATGTCGATTCCTGTGCGCAGGTAACTCTGTATGATTTTTCAGAAGGCGGCACTATTGAAGTAATTGTCAACATCGATGAGGCCGAAGTCATTGATTTGTGGGTAGAACCTGATGCTCGCCCCGGAGCCAGTCCCTACATCATCCCTAGGGCTCTCGCAGCCATCGCGGCCGATCGCGATATGGTGGAGCTGTTAGGCGATGTACGATCTATGGA
>JAUVOB010000346.1 GCA_030599405.1 Chloroflexota bacterium
CGGTTGCACTTTATGCTAATGGTTGCTGTTATGGTTCGTAATTACAACCGGAGCACTATGCTGACGGGTAAGGAGATCACGACCAGGCCGATTATAACCGGATCATATACACCTCTAGTAATTGGTTGGGGCCGGGAAAGCCCGGGTGAGTATGCCCTAACTTCTGCCGATAAAGCGATCTCTTCAGCGCGACGCAAAGCGCTGGCCACGATGGTGACAAGCAATAACCGGGAACCACGCCACCATTGGCGGCGCAACCCTCCGCGCATGGATAAACTGCGCCAGGCACATTGACTGGATCTCCTGAGCGCCGGAAGCATGTTTACAGCTACGCCCATGGAAAAACCCAGTCCAGATAAACCTACTCGCTCGAACAATCCGGCCACTTCTGTGATATCGACTGAAGTTGAGAATCCATCGACCGCGACGATGACCACCAGGGCTCTTACGACCATCTTCAGACCAGTGACAAACCCTGTCGTTGAAACTGACATCCCAAGAACAGTAAGATCCGGCTCGCCTACCCAAAGAAGATTCGGCAACATTACCAATAGAGCAAAAAGGAACCACCGCCAACGAAACAGTCTCTTGATCGAAGCCGGATACAGTAATCCGTTGATCACCAAGGCGACTCCGGCAACCGCCAATAGCCACTCCGCTTGGGCCAGAATCACGAGCAGGAGAGACCAGGCAAATAGGGCTAACCTGCCAGGAGTCCCCAATTTTGATTTAGTTACTCTTGCCGAATACTCGATGTTCACTCTTTACCCGCTCCTGCAACTATGCCGACGAACAAAGTGCCACACTAGCTTTGGAATCCAATCCGAACGATCAGTTCGTATTTCTCAATCTAGACCATGGGCATCAACGAACAATCTTTAACTCTACCAGGTGTCGGGGATTGAGTTTCCCTTCCTGGTCAGGCAAAACCATACGAAAGGTGCCGTCGTCTTCTGAAAGGGCGCCATCTCCCATCGCATAGGCTACCAGCGTATCAGACTGGTTTACCAGGTCTTGACCGTAGTTAGCTATGAAGCCGTCGCTAGCCATTGCTTTGACAGCTGCGATTTTAGTGGGATCGTAGCCTGCGTCTACCAGCAGGGTAGCCAGCGGAACCCCTACATAGGATATCCCGCCGAAGACCGCCTGCTCAGCAGCCAGGTCTTCAAGATCTTCGACAGAATAGTGTTGTTCGTCGCTTCCGTCGGTTACCAATAGCGACTCCACGTCACCACTGCCCGTATCACCGCTACAGGCAACTGCAGCAGCCATACAAAGTACTAAGATGATTGCTCTGGTTACCATCGCTATAACTCCTTGCCATTGACCCTTCTAACAAATTGGCACCTTATGGCGACAAATCAAACGTCTGTATAAGGTTAAGATCCCCAAATTTTTTCTGTAGATATTTATCTGTAAATATTCGTCTGTAAATCAACCCTTGCGCGTGAGCAACGTGGCCAAGCAAGGTGGAAATAATTGTGGTCCTGTCAGTCACCTAAGGGCTGATAGGAGCCGTCCAATCTAGCCATCAGTAAGGCGCCTGCGCTCCAAGCGAGGAGCCCGGCCATCGTGCCGATTATGGCGTGGGCGACGATTAGGATAATCAATATCCAGGCCACCGCGTCAGAATCGATACCGAATAGTTGGCTGCCACGATCGATCAAGTCAAGCCAGATGATGAATATATCCCGGCCGAAGAGGACAAGGCCCGTAAGGAACGGTTGACCGAGTGTCCAGGTTACCCCTAGAGCCCCGGCAACAACGAAGGACAACCGCGACGGCCGGCCGAAGATGCTCAATACGAGTTCGGCGATCGTTGCCTCGATAAGGATACCGATCATTGGTCCGACAACGACGCTGCCAATACTGAATAGCTTCAGGAGCATCGCCACAACGCCGATGAATAATGTCGATCCTCTTCGGGGTACGAATAACCTCCCAATAAGGGCGATAGTCAATCCAGCGGCGGCCAAAACGGCGCCACTTAAGGGAATGTTGAGAGCATGAACCAGGGATCCGAGACTCATCTCAACCACGCCCCAGAGCGTGCCGAATACGGTTAGGGTCACCAGTTCACGAGTGGTAAATTTCATAATCTATCTTGTTTGCAGTCTACTCTGCGACCGTCGCTCTCGAACCCTACCGTCAAGGCGGATCCGGCCGGCTTCCAGCCAGATAACGCGACTGGCGTAATGGTGGACCAACTTGTAGTCGTGTGTAATTAGCAATATGGTGATGCCTTGTTTGTTGAGCGTGGACAAGAAGTCCATAAGGCGTTGCAGATGGCCCCAATCCTGTCCCATCGTGGGCTCGTCCAGGATCAGCAGTCGCGGCCGGAGCGCGAGGCAAGCCGCGAGAGCGGTGCGTTGCTGCTGACCGGCTGATAGGGCCAATGGACGCCTGTTTCGAATTGAACCTAGATCCGCCATTGATAAAGTCTGCTCGTGATTGATCCGGCTGAAGCAACGGTAATTGTACGGCCCGAAAGATACCTCCTCGTCCACTGAATCCGTAAAAAGCTGGTCCAATGGATCCTGAAATAGGAGAGAGACATCTAAACCCAAACGCGGTCTTTTCCGGTCATCGTAGATGATCCTTCCCGTGGTTGGCTTTAAGAGTCCGGCTGCGACCAACCCAAGGGTTGACTTTCCAGCACCATTATCTCCAACAAGTGCTACGAACTCACCACCATATAAAGTCAATGACACATCTGTCAAAACTGGATCTTCTGAATAACCGGCACTCACCTCCTCAAGTTGCAGGAGCGGGATGGAACCCTCCTGGGCCTGTCCATTGGGAGAGAGCAAAGCATCCCAGGATTCCATCGGTTTTTCTACCGGCCGGCGAAGTCCAAGTTTCTGAACCATTCGAAAATCGTCGAAAACAGACTCCGCATTTCCTTCTGC
>JAUVOB010000089.1 GCA_030599405.1 Chloroflexota bacterium
AGCATCTCCTGATGGATCGATGGTCGCCGTAGGAGCTGAGGATGGATCGGTAACCATTCTGGACGCCAGCGACGGAACGATTGTTACTGGGACTCCTGGACATTCAAACAATGAGAACGGTGTATTCTCGTTGGACTGGTCTGAGCAAGCCGGAACTGATGCCAGCCTTTTGCTAGCGGCGGGGTTCAACGACGGCAACGTCGTAATTAGCAAAATCCAACACGACGGTTCGTCGGTTGAAGAAGGTATAGAAATATCGGTGCTGGGGAACCTGGATCGCCATAGAAGTGGTGTGCCGGCGATAGCTTTCAGCCCAAACGGCCGTATATTAGCGACGGGCACCCGAAACGGATTGATCAGTATCTGGGACATGGAGACACTGGAATGGATCAGTTTTCTCGACGGGCATGAGCTCGCACATGCGGTTTTTTCATTGGACTGGTCAACCAACGGACGATGGCTCTTGTCCGGCGGAAGAGATGAGACGGTCATTCTCTGGGATATGACTACTCTCTTGCCACAGCACGTGATTGATGATCACGAAGCTGAGACTATCTCCGTTGAGTTCTCTCCCGACAGCAAATACTTCGGGTCGATATCGACAGATGGAACAGGATATTTCTGGAGACTTGATGGTTCGGAGCTTGAACGGGTAGATGAGGCGCAACTGGATGCGATCTTAAGCGCAGCCTGGTCACCTACATGGGACACACTTGCGGTAGCATCACCAGAAGGCGAGTTAGCAACGTTTAACATAGGCAAGAAACCTAGCCTTGACGACGGGCCGACTAATGTATTACTCGGTCATTCTAGGCATGGTCAAAGGGTTTCCCGCGTAGCCTGGTCGCCGGCAGGCGATCGCCTAGCGTCTGGACTCGGCAATGAGGTACGTATTTGGGACGTCGAATCCAAATTGCCTACAATCAGCATCATGGGACATGATGGACTCGTGGGGGGATTGGATTGGTCGCCCGATGGGACTCAACTCGCCGCAGGTGATGCCGATGGCCTTGCTTTTATCTGGGATAGTAATACGGGAGATCTGTTGAAGACCCTGGATGGACATACCAGTGGCATTACTGATCTAAGATGGTCTCCTAATGGTCGTTGGATCGCCACTGCGGGTTCGCTTGATGACTCTGTCTTGATCTGGGATCCTGCGTCAGGCGAGGCAATTTATCATTTATCTGGTTTAGGAAGCGGTATTTGGAGTGTCGAATGGTCACCCGATAGTGATACCGTCACCGGTGGCACAACAAATGGCGAAATCCTCTTTTGGAACCTTGATGAAGCCAAGAATGGAGAACCGACCAGATTGATACGCCGTCACCTTAATTGGGTCAGTGGCCTTTCTTATTCGCCAGACGGTACGTGGTTAGCCAGCTCTGGAGCCGACAACCGTATCGTTTTAACCGAACTGGAAACTGAAAGAGCCATTACTTATGCTGGCCATTCAGGAGCAGTTAGATCCGTGGACTTCAGCCCTGATGGGAAAGTCCTGGCGTCTGGTTCCCAAGACGAGTTAGTTATCCTTTGGGATGTAGCAATACCCGGGGAGAATACAGTTCCATTGGCTGTCTACACCGGTCATGCCGACGGGGTTGACGATGTAAGCTGGTCGCCGGACGGCCGGATAGTAGCTTCAGGATCTGACGATGGAACAGTCTTGCTCTGGCGCGGGTCTCCATCAACCGAAGTGGATCCATAGGTGAAATAATTCTTGGAACTACAGGCGAACACAGCTGTGGATTGTCTGTTATCATAGGCTGTCGATGATATCTTCGTTAAGCAAGGAGATGCCATGATAGTTACACTGGCCTACGGCCGGACCGGCCTGGACGTGGAAGTTCCGGACTCTGCGGACATAGTGGTTCCCCAATACACACCCGGTCTTCGGGATGAGGAGATGGCCTTACTCGAATCATTTCGCCATCCAATACAGTCTCCTCCACTGGCCGAGTTGGCAACTCCCGGCGATAGCGCTGTCATTGTTCACACTGACATCACCAGGGCTACGCCAAACGCCTTAATTCTTCCGGTGCTCTTGGCCGAATTGGAATCTGCTGGTGTCAGAAGGGATGACATCACCCTGTTGAATGGGCTTGGAACCCATCGAAAGCAGACGGAGGGCGAACTGCGGTCAATGTTGGGAGACCATGTCGTCGACAATTACCGGTGTCTACAGCATGACTGCCACGACGATGCCAACCTGATCCCCATGGATCGTACCTCGCTCGGTCACCCGGTTAGGATCAATAAACATTATCTCGACGCAGAACTGAGGATCCTAACGGGATTTATCGAGCCTCACTTTTTTGCCGGTTATAGCGGGGGGCCGAAGGCCGTATTGCCCTCTCTGGCAGGGGCCGAGAGCGTATTCACCAACCATGGGTTGGCAATGATTGCCCACCCACGAGCAACGTGGGATGTCACTGATGGGAATCCAATCTGGGAGGAAATGCGTGATGTTGCCCTGAACACCAATCCCACTTTCCTTCTCAACGTTACTCTAAACACCGAGCGGCAGATCACTGGCGTATTTGCAGGTGATATGCTGGCAGCTCATGCACAGGGCTGTGCATTTGTTAAGAAGACGGCGATGGTGGGAGTCGAGGCGCCGTACGACATCGTGCTAACAACCAATAGCGGCTACCCGCTGGATCAGAATCTCTACCAGTCGGTAAAAGGCATAAGCGCGGCCAGCAAGATCGTTAAGGAAAATGGAGCGATAATCATGGCCGCCGCCTGCGAGGACGGTTTACCCGATCACGGGCAATACGCAGATATATTAGCAATAGCTGGATCTCCGGACGGCGTCATGGAGATGATCTCTCAACCAGGGTTCTCCGTACAAGACCAGTGGCAGGTTCAGATTCAAGCTCAGATTCAACAGAAGGCGGATGTCTTTGTCTACAGTGACAATCTATCTGATGAGCAGATCAGACAGGCCTTATTCAAGCCATGCCGCGACATTGGCGAGACGATAGGAAGATTACAAGAGAAATTCGGTATTGATTCGCGCATCTGTGTCTTGCCGGAAGGCCCGCAAACGATTCCATACGTAGTTGCTTAAGTTCGGCCATTAGGTTTTAGACTTTGCCTGCTGTAATCAGAGTTTGTGATGAAGAGATCTAGGCAACCGAACGAGCTGTAGAGAATCCGAAATCCAATTTCGTTGAAATAACGATCGCACCAAATCATCCATGACTACATCCAAACCAGGGTATGTTCTTGGCGCCGATGTCGGTACTAGCAGCTGTAAAACTGTTCTGACCGATAATCAGGGCCGAGCCATCGCAACCGCGTCTGAGGCGTATCCCTGTCTCTACCCTTCCCCTGGCTTCGTGGAACAGGATCCAGAAACCTGGTATGCGGCGTTCTGTGGCACCGCGCGCCGTGTTATAAGGACCGGAAATGTAGATCCCGTAAATATCCGGGCAATATGCGTCGTCGGCGTGACGCACAACCCCGTTCTACTCGACTCAAATCAAGAACTATTGAGGAATGCCATTCATTTCTGGGATAAGAGGAGTATTGGACAGGTCAGCCAGATAAGGACAAGATGGGGGGAAGAGGTGCGGGACCGAACTCTGAACGCGGTCGATACCCTGTGGACTTGGCCCCAACTGCTCTGGATCCGTGACAACGAGCCAGATGTGTGGGATGCCGTCGCATATTTGCTCTTTCCGAAGGATTATGTACGTCACCGGTTGGTTCCTTCGCTCTTCACCGACACTGTCGATCCGACTGGGACGTTACTTTATGATCCACGACGCTCGGAATGGATCGAGGATTTTGTAGAAGACCTTGGGTTTCCGATTTCGGCCTTACCTGAAGTACGACGCCCCGAAACGATCGCTGGTGGTTTGTCCTCTCAATCAGCGGCCGATACCGGTTTGGTTGCCGGCACAACTGTACTCACTGGAACCACTGATACTGCCGCCGAATTGATCGGCGCCGGGGCTATAGGGAACGGTCAAGCGGTTGTGAAATTAGCCAGCGTCGGCCGGATTATGATGGTCATGGATGAGCCACTTAGCAATCCATCTATCTTGAATTACCCTCATGTTTTCGACGGTCTCTGGTATCCTGGATCAGTTACGAAATATGGCGCCGGTGCATACAGTTGGGCAAGGAAGGCGCTCTGGAGCGACCTTGAAGAGGATGGAGTCTATCAGAAGATGGATACAGCCGCTGCTGAACTGTCGGCGGGAAGCGGTGGGGTCTTTTTTCACCCTCATCTCTCTGGAGAATATGCTCCTCAATGGGATACCAAATTAAGGGCTAGCTTTGTTGGTTTATCTGTTCAGCACACAAGAGCGCACCTGACCCGAGCTGTTCTCGAAGGGGTTGCCTTCCAAATTCGAAGCGCTTTTTCTCAGGTGATGGACAATGGCGGAGTTTGTCGAGAGGTAAGACTGATGGGCGGAGGAGCGAAGAGTAAACTCTGGGCCCAAATTATGGCCGATGTTCTTGGTTTGGAACTTCTGGTTCCGGAGCAGAAATCGGCTGCCTACGGCGCATGCATGTTGGCCGGATTGGCAATCGGACTATTTCCACCAGATATGAACGCGTTGATAAAGACCGAACATTATTACGCCGATCGTGAACAGCAGGAGCTGTATGAGGGGTTATACGACACTCACCGGGAATTAGATAAAGCGCTTGCAGGTACTTCTCATCAGATAGAGGATCTCGTTACCTGAATTCCAATGTTTCGGATCGAGGAGCTGGCTGAACTAGAGATCTGAACAGAAATAGATCCAAAATAGGACTGATTACCATTCTGCGGCGTTCGAATTGATTCGTCTCTGAAACCAGGAGCATTGGCCGTACAACTTATTTATACAAGGAGGAAACGTGGCGATCGAAACTAGCTCAAGGGATTGTACTCGTCTAGTGATGGTTGGATGCGGCTCGATGGCCCAGCACCATCTGCGGATCATTCTCGAGCAATTTGAAGATACGATCGTGCCGGTTGTTTGCGAACCTTCCCCGGTAGCCTACATGACCACGGCCGAGCTGTTTATCGACGTTGGAAGGGAGGTTCCCAAGAATGAGCCTGATCTTGAGAAATTGTTAGCTTCATTTGGCGACCAGTTGGACGTGGCCTTTATCATTACGCCTCACGCCTATCACCATGATCAAGCCGTCGCCTGCCTGGAGTCAGGACTGGATGTGCTTCTAGAGAAACCTATGGTGATGAACGCGGCCGAAGCTCAGAGCCTTATCGATGTAAGCGAGCGAACCGGAAGATTGCTAACGGTAGCCTTCAACGGAAGCCTATCGCCAGAAATCCGTACTGCGACAGAGATGCTGCGTTCAGGCGAACTTGGATCTATCCTTAGCGTCAGCGCCACCGTCTGGCAGAATTG
Source organism: Chloroflexota bacterium (assembly GCA_030599405.1). Lineage (GTDB taxonomy): Bacteria > Chloroflexota > Anaerolineae > Promineifilales > Promineifilaceae > UBA11865. The sequence continues at coordinate 5,376 of JAUVOB010000089.1, forward strand.
GCGAGAGTACACTGACGAAACATGGCGCCAGGTACCAGAGCTATCCGGAGGGGGATTTCTATTCGATACCGGGGCTCATATGCTCAACACGGTCTCTGACCTGGTCGGTGAAGAGTTTGTAGAGGTGGCTGCCTGGCTAGATAAGCGTGGCGCGCCAGTCGAGATTACCGGTGTCGTCATAGCCCGGCTCGCTTCTGGGGCGCTGGTGACCTTACATGGGTCCGGCGAAACTGTCCCATCTTGCGCTTCTGATGTTCGCATATTCTGCACAGAGGCCATACTACGTACTGGCGTCTGGGGACGCTGGTTGGAAGTTCAACGACGAGGGAGCGATAACTTCGAGGCCGTGCCCACTCCTCCCTCTAGCGGAGCATGGGAACAGTTCCTCGCCGTTCGAACCGGCCAAACACCAAATCCATGCCCACCCGAAGTTGGCCTCCGCATGGCCCGGCTCTGGGATTCAATAAAGAAGTCGGCCGCCCAGGGAGGTAGACCAGTCTCCTGCTAGACCGATTTCATTTGCCTCGCATACTCGGGGGCCACAGATAACGAAGAAGATGTCGGTGAAACGCGCGAACTGCCTACAGGTGCTCGATCTACTGCGATTGCATCTATGGTGAGCCGGCAGCCCGCGGCAGGGTGACGGGGGGAATGTCCCTGGGGGTTTTCCCCTTGGAAAAAGTACTTCTAGGGACCATCCAAGGAGGACAAGATGGCTTCAGTCGCTTGCTGTACGTCCAAAGCGGCCAGGCTACCACCTCCAATGTCGATCAGAAGCAGGTTGTCGCCCGCTGCGAAGGTCGTTGAGGTGTGTTGGCCGGACGATCGGGTACCACCGGCAAATATTCTGGTTAGGTTTGCGCTCTCCAAGTCGATCTGGAATATTGACACAGTACTAACCGAGCCATCCATATCATTCGAAATGAGATACGGTTGTTCGCCAAGAGTAACAAGATCGACAGCGCCATCTACTTTGTCAGCATATGATCGTTCCCACCGAACTGTTCCATCGGGCTCTAGG
>JAUVOB010000319.1 GCA_030599405.1 Chloroflexota bacterium
CAAGGGAACTAAGTCGTACCAATAGTCAGATAAAATCAGAAGTATGTCTATGCTTTTCTATGATCTGGTAGCAGTGGCCACGAGCATTTAAGGGGTGAGGGCGAAAAACTCCGGCTTGAGTACGGCGATGAAGGGTAGATTCCGGTATATCTCGCCAAAATCCAGTCCATATCCGACTACAAATTCATCAGGAATTTCGAACCCGAGATAATCAATACGCACATCGACTTCTCTCCGGCTCGGCTTGCTAAGCAAGGAACAAATACGTATCGAGGCTGGCGAACGGGCGAGAAGTGTCCGGAGCATGTAATCAAGGGTGCGGCCGCTATCGATGATGTCCTCCACAATAAGCACATGTCTACCGGCGATATCTTCCTTGAGATCCATGACGATGCGCACGGCGCCGCTCGATACCGTGCCTGATCCGTAGCTAGATATGCCCATGAAATCAAGATGATGGGGTCTATCTAATTCGCGACTGAGATCAGCCAGAAAGACGAAAGCCCCTTTCAGCACACAAATGAGGAGCAAATCATCAACTTGACGATAGTCGTCTGTTATCTCCTGGGCAAGCTCGCGTGTTCGAGCCTTTAGACTCTCTTCGCTAATTAAGATCTCGGAAACATCATCGCGAAGGTTCCGCTCGGCTTCCTTCATGAGTCTGTATCTCCTCTTGCCGGGAGAACTTCGTGACAATATCGGCAACGGGCCTCGTATACTTCGGCTGCTCCAACCAGAACGATCGGATCGTCGAAGGCGGCCGGATCGCCGTTGATTAGTCTCTGCGTTCGGCTTGCATCCTCGCCACAAATCACACAAATTGCGTGGAGCTTGTCAACAGTTTCAGCCCGGGCCATAAGACTGGGAATCGGTCCAAAAGGCTCGCCTCGAAAGTCCGTATCGAGACCGGCGCAAATAACTCGCTTGCCTTCGTCTGCCAGGGTATCGCAGATTTGGACGATTGAAGTGTCAAAAAATTGAACCTCGTCGATAGCGACAACAGTAGTATCTGGCTCGACGTAGGTCAGGATATCATCCGGTGACGAAACTGGACGGGCTTCAAAGTCCATCCCATTATGCGAGGTTACGCGTTCTTCATGGTATCGAGTGTCGATCAGTGGTTTAAAGACTTGCACGTTCTGCCGAGCAATAACTGCTCTTCGTAGTCGACGGATTAACTCCTCTGTTTTACCACTAAACATGCTCCCACATACCAATTCAATGCGACCGCGTGTGTGCATCGTTTTCTGTTCTCCTCTATGGAATATCGGCCACTGATTTCGCCGGACTATTATATTCTAGCCACAAACCTCAGACCCCTGGATCACAGGCGCGCAGAATGTTTAGCCAGGATTTTTCGACACGAATCGTTGCGAAGTTCCTCAATACAAAAAGGCAGATGCGAGGTCGCATCTGCCTTTGATATTAGCCTAAATTGTCTAGCTGTCTACTCGATCAATCCTTGAGCCCGCAAGTACTTCTTTATGTCGATGAGGGCTTTCTGGCCTACACCATAAATGGCTAGAAGAGCGTCGTCTCCTTGCTGCAGGCGTTCAAGAGCGTCACCGACACTAATCAAGCCATCAGCCTTCAAGCTGTTTAATGCTCTCGTACTGACTGGAATCTCATCTATCGCCAAGGATGTTACTGATTGGGATTCTGCCAGCTCATCGACCTCTTCACGAATTACTTCTCGCCGCTGAAGGCGCTTCATAAACCGCTCAACCTGCCCTTCTGTGTCAACCAGGCGCTGTTGGCCTGTGTAAAAGGGGTGATTACCGGACCAGATATCGACCGATATCTCAGGCTGCGTAGAGCCAACAACCATGATGACTTCGCCCTCATGCGTGACCTTGGCATCTGGATACCATTTCGGATGAAGATCTTTCTTCATTTATACGCTTCCACTAAGCCTGCTCTACCGGGTAGACGCTGACATACTTCCGGCCGTGTTTAATCTCAAATTTGACCTGGCCTTCAATTAACGAATAAATCGTGTAATCCCTGCCTAATCCAACATGGTTGCCCGGTCTAAACTTCGTCCCTTTCTGGCGGACGATGATATTGCCCGGGATAGCGAATTCACCGCCATAGAGCTTAACACCCAGACGCTTTGAATTGCTATCTCGTCCATTTCGGCTTGAACCAGCTCCTTTCTTATGAGCCATGTTATTTTCTCCCTATCACCTGATGACTAACAACTAACCAAAATTGATGCTGTCAATTCGCAGGCGTGTATAGCTCTGACGATGCCCCTGTTTCCGGCGATATCGCTTGGACGGGCGATACTTCCACACGAGGATCTTCTTTCCACGATACTGTTCGACGATCGTGGCTGTAACCGAAGCTTTCTCTACGGTAGGTTTACCTATCGTTATCTCTTCACCTTCAGCTACTAGCAACACTTTGTCAAGTTCAATTGATTCACCGACTTCGTAAGGCAACTTCTCTACTGCGAAGCTATTGCCTTCTTCGGCGCGGTATTGCCGGCCGCCACATTCAAATATTGCGTACACCTGTACCTCCCAAAAAGAACCGGCATTCTTTGATGCCGGTGATAACGTTAACGCTGTGCAGGCTGTGTCGGAAGACCTATCCAGCAACCGATGATTATAGCTGCGGGACTCGAGAATGTCAAAGCCAATTGTTGGCAATCCTCACAGTAAGGGCGTGGATAAGTCCCGTTGGATGCCGCTTCCAAAATTACGAGTCCGAACTCCTGTATTTGCCTATCGCGGATAGACCAGTAATACAAGCGGCAGTTCGCTGAAAGCGGGAATGCCTTCAGCCGGTTCAGCCAGTAGCAGACCGGTAGATGCTCCGCCGTCTAAGTTTAGAGCTGCGTCAATTTCCAGATCGGAATTTGTCAGGTAACTGCTCATTTGTGCAAGCGTGAATGTCGCCGATGGCGAGATGATGAAAAGAATGCGGCCGTCGCGATCTTCAGCGATGACGGTTCTTCGGGCCTTTTCACCCGTTTCGTCTTTGTAACCAAGCTTTCCTCCAGGCGTGACAAGCATGGGAAATGACTGCATTCCTGAAGATATGGGATCCGCCTCATTGTATGGCTGCTGATGTAGCCAGCGCAGTCGCGGGCCGTCGCCATCAACCGAGAACATACCTCCAAATCCCTGGTAGGATG
>JAUVOB010000383.1 GCA_030599405.1 Chloroflexota bacterium
GTCTGTACGGCCTACAAACAGCCCGACGCCAGGGTGCGTATCGATGTTTTGGCCGCAGGGGAGATCCAACTCACTACTGGTAGCCGTGTGCTGATATCCCTATTGCCCTTTGCACCGATTCCAGATAGCGTCTATCAGAATGGTGTCAAGGTCCGTATTGAAGCGGCGCTACCCCGAATCCAACCTGAAGTAAAAAAAGCTGAATTCGCCGTTACGCGCCGCAAGTACCTCGAGAGCGATCCCACACGATATGAATGCCTCATTATCGATGCCAACCGTCACATATTCGAAGGAACAACCAGCAATTTTTACGGCGTCCGAGGCGGTGTTCTTTGGACGGCTGGCATTGGTGTTTTGAAGGGCATTGCCCGTATGATAATCCTCAAATTGGCCGGTGATGCGCACATTCCTGTTCGATTGGAGCCCTTAAGCGTTGACGACCTACCAACGCTCTCAGAATCTGCGTTAAGCAGTTCTTCTCGTGGTCTTGTTCCAATTGTTCAGATTGCAGACCAAACTATCGGCGATGGCCTTCCTGGACCGATAACCAGGAAATTGATCAAAGCCTACCATGATTATGTAGTTCGCGAGATGAGAACAGCTGTATGAGCTACCTATAGATGCCTTCAGGAGAGTTCAATGAATGACCCTCATTCGAAAGGAGATATGCATGTTTGAAATTGGCGATACCGCTCCCGATTTTGAGTTACTGAATTCTAAGGAAGCAGCCGTGAAGCTCTCCGATTTTAGGGGAAAACGGGTCATCCTCTTTTTCTACCCCAAAGCAGGTACCTCCGGTTGCACTACCCAAGCTTGTGGGCTGCGCGATAACTTCCCGACAATCGAAGCCGCGAATGCTACCGTTGTCGGCGTGAGCCCGGATATGCCAGCTGCCCTGGCAAAATGGATTGCCAAGGAAAGCCTGCCCTACACCTTACTCTCTGACCCTGACCACGAAGTTGCCGGCGCGTACGGTGTTTGGGGAGAAAAAAGCATGTACGGACGCAAGTACATGGGAATTATCCGTAGCCATTTTGTGATAGACGCTGAGGGTAAGTTCGAAGACATTCAGTTCAAAGTAAGCCCTAAGAACAGCATCGCCCGAGCACTTTCGACCATAGAGTGACAGGTTTGACTTGATGAATTACTGGCTTAATGAGTGAGGAATCAGGTGAACTGCGCTGGCCTTAAACGTTAGCGTCACGTTCTTGCCGGGCTCCAATGCCATCTCTCGTGCGGACGATCGCGTTATTAGCACCCGCATTGGAAATCCACAATCAACTACAATTTGAACCTGGGGACCCCGCGGTGATATCTTGACAATTCGGCCAGAAAGGCGATTGCGGGCGCTTGATAAGGGTAAACGATCATCTGACCAGAGCGTAACGTCATCTGGGCGGACACAGAAAAGGACCGTTCTACCAACTGATAAGTCGCCTACCGCTTCAAGGCGGTGATCGCCGACGCCGACGATGAGGACACCATCCTCGATGCCCACTACTTGACCGATGACAGTGGTTTCAATACCTACAAATGCGGCGACATCAGGATCGACCGGCATCGAGAAAACCTGGTCTGGGGTTCCGATTTGCTTGAGCTGGCCGTCGAGAAGAACAGCCACGCGGTGACCCAGATGCAGAGCTTCATCCATATCATGGGTGACAAATATCGTGGTTATTCCGGTGTCGGCGATTAGCGTCTGAAAATCTTCCAGCAAAAGTGTGCGCGTCGGCGTATCAAGGGCGCTAAACGGCTCATCAAGAAGGATGATTTCGGGATCGACGGTAAACGCCCTGGCAAGACTGACGCGTTGGGCTTCACCTCCCGATAGCATCTTTGCCGGTCGATTCTTGAGGTGAGAGATTCCGAAGCGCTCCAACCATATCTCTGCTCTATCTTGACGTTCCTTCTTGTCAACGTGGCGAAAACGGGCGCCCATGGTTACATTGTCCAGTACAGAAGCATTCAGCAGCAGGGGATTTTGAAGAACAAGACCGATCCGGCGGCGGTAGATTAGATTGGTTCGAGAACGGAGCGTTCTTCCTTGGAATTGAATTTCTCCGTTATCTGGCTGGATCAAACCGGCCATGACTAGGAGTAAGGTGCTCTTACCGGCGCCATTTGGACCGATAATCGTCAGAACTTCCCCACGTTGCACCGACAACTGTTCGATGTCTAACACCGTTCTTCCGTCACGTAGTACCTTGATATCGGATAGTTCCAGTGTGGATTTCATCTCTTGAAATTCCGCTGCTGTATTAAAGTCAGGCCGAGATTAACGAGAAAGGCGACCATGAGGAGGATAACGCCGAGCGCGATAGCTGGAGCAAATTCACCCCGGCCTGTTTCCAGAACGATCGCCGACGTCAGAACCCGAGTGTGCCCTCGAAGATTTCCGCCAACCATCATGACCGCGCCTACTTCCGAAATAGCCGCCCCAAAGGCTGCCATCAGGGCAGCAAGAAGCGGCAATCTCGCTTCTTTCCATAGCTCCCAAACCATCTGTAGTCGGGAAGCACCAAGGCCCAATAGCTGAAACTGCAGGGCTGGATCTAATTGTTGAAGGGATACGACAGTTAATCCGATGATGATCGGTGTAGCGATTATCAACTGGGCTATAACAATAGCCGCTGGCGAATACATGATGCCAAGAGAGCCAAA
>JAUVOB010000084.1 GCA_030599405.1 Chloroflexota bacterium
TCGTCGTCACCGTGGAAGATGTAAAACATGACGATTGTTGGCTCGTGAAAATCCGTTTACTTAGGCCGAATAATCTGAAAATCCCACAACGCGTGCCTATTATCCTTCTTTAGCAGTTAAAAGTGACCGAACGCAATGAATGTCGGATGTCAGCCTATCGTATCTATTCGATACGACTTGACCTGCTTATTCCTCGCTTGGCCAAGTAGAACTTGGAACAGGCGCGTAACAAGAGAAGGACTCGTGGGCTGAATACTTGTGATACGCAGTTCTCCAAGATTGGCGTCAACCGTATATGTTTTCTGTATGGCCATACCCAACGGTCGGGCAGCGATTAAGGATATCATGACGGCCATTGTGGCCACTGGCAGCGCGGCGATCACTCCAGCCACTCCCAGTGTAGAGCGCTTTTGTCGTTTCATTTCCAGGGCGAAGCTCGCCTGGGCCGTTAACGTTGCTACGGCCGCTGTCGTCAGGAGAACCGTTCCGCAAGTCGGGTGTAAGCTAAGCTTAGATTCACCAGCCTTTAAGCGACGATAAGCATCTTCGACCGCATTGTAGACATCCTCGTCGCTGACATCCCCAAAAATATTCAAATTAAAGCCACCCGGCGAGGAATTTCCCTGGGCGCTAAATCCCTTATGTCGTTCGCTCAGGACGTTCATGGAAGCGTGTTCAAGGGCATGATTGCGCCGGGTTCGATCGATCAAATCATTTGACATAACGTTCTCCTGCTTCGTATCCAGGTTTGAGTGCAACTGTCATGTTAACATGCATAGTTCTTACGAGCCATCTTCGAAGGTAGGCAAACCTAGATCGACCATCGGTATTCCCTTTTGGAAAGCCTCTAGCGCTGCACGGGCTGCCCGGCGATCATCCCATGGGTACTCGACCGTCACAAAGCACATAGATTGCTCATGACCTTTTCCGCATATCAGGACAAGATCATTGGGGTGGGCCAAGGACAGGGCAAAGTAGATGGCCTGACCTCTATCTCTCACCCGCCAAAAGTCCTCGCCTTCAATCCCGCCTTGATTGCCACACCCTTCGGCCATCATCGCCAGGATGCTATCCAAGGACTCCGTTCTGGGATCTTCTGCGGTTAAAACAGTGAGATCCGCATCTCGAGCAGAGATTTCTGCCATCAGTCTTCTCTTAGCAACATCGCGTTTGCCTGCGCTGCCAAAGACGGTGATGATCCGTCCATTGGCCATGGTTTGGGCGGCGCTGATAGCCTTTTCCAGGGCGTTGGGCGTATGCGCGAAATCGACGATGACATGAAAATCCTGCCCGCCGTCTATTGCTTCCATCCGGCCACTAAGTTTATCAACGGCACCGATCCCACGGCTTATTTCCTCAGGTGATAGACCCAGGATATACCCTGCGCCTGCCGCGGCCAGGGTGTTATGGACGTTGAACTCGCCGACCAAAGAGCTCGAAACGGGATACCGGTCACCCGTATCGTCCGGTAGCCGGAGCTCATAAGAGGTGCGACTAGCCGAATAGCAAATCTCCTCGGCGACAATGTCGCCTTCTGGCTGGATCGAGTATGTGAATTGCTTTACCTGAAGCAAAGGCGACATCAATTCATACGATTGATCATCGAGGTTGAGAAGCGCTGATTTTTCAATCCTTTCCTTCTCTTCTGTGTCGGATTTGAGATTCCATGACGGTCCTTCAAGTGCCCGGAATAGGCGAGCTTTTGCGTCGAAGTAACCCTGGAAATCGCCGTGGTAATCCATGTGTTCGTGGGTGATATTGGTGAGAACGGCAACATCGAACTCAATAGCAGCTACGCGATGCTGTGCGAGACCATGGGACGTGACTTCGAGAACGCAGTGCGTCAGGCCAGCGTCGACCATCTTCCTGAGGTACTTCTGGATGACAGGCGCCTCGGGAGTAGTAACATGTAAGGCTAGAGGTTCCTCCCCTTCCCCAATGCTAGCTTTGATGGTGCTGAGCATGCCTGCCCGCACGCCTGCCGAACGCAGGACCTGGAATATCAAATTAGTCGTCGTAGTCTTCCCATCGGTTCCGGTAACGCCTATCGTAACCAGGTGCTGGCTTGGGAACTTATACAAAGCAGCCGACAACCAAGCTTCGGCAATCGCCGAATCCTCTACCTGTAGGTAGGGTACATTCCCAAGTTCGACATCCAAATCCTCTATGTCGCGCTGCCCGATGATTAGGCTCGCACCGCCGGCGACGGCGTTTTCAATAAACGGGTGTCCATCTGAACCTGTCCTCACACGAGCTACAAAGCAGCATCCTGGCTTGACATAATCTGTATGCTCGACGAAGTCGTTTATTTGCACATCAGGTCCATCGTATACCGGTGGTTGAGGGAGGGACGTTCCCTCAACTGTTGCCTCCCACCTTGTCAGCATCGTGCTGAGTAAGGTGGTTTCGCTATCTTCCATGTCCACTCCAGAAATCATGCATCACTCTGCTGAGATTATTGAAAGGTGCGAATTGCGTTGAACTGCAGCCGGGAGAGTTGAGTCATCATGTGACCAATACCTTCATCTACGACGGGCATGACTCTACTGTCGGCGAAATAGTCGAAATCAAAATGCACGGGATCGCCAGCTACTAAGCCTGGCAAAGGCAACAGCCTGGCGGTGAGCGGTTTGTTGAGGCGGACCGCCAGCGCCCCTACGTCCATAAGGATCCCAGCCAGCGTATCCTGCCGGATATCTCCCGGTAATGGAACCGTGTCTAGTCCTATGCCACATACAGCAGAATAGCTTAGAAGTTCACCAACAGTGAAGCGTCCGTCACCGGCTCGCAAAGACAAGACCGCGTCTTCGAGTACGGTTAACATCAGACCAGAGAAACCACAACTAGGATACTCTGCTCTCTCTATTGCCTCGGCGATAAAGGCCGCGCTAAACAAGCTGCCAGGTGTGCCTATCCAGGGGATCCCCAATGCCTCCATGGCTGCAGCAACGCTCTTGTCAGCAACTGGAAATGGCGCAGGTGTGAAGTCGATTCCGCTGAATGGTATGTCGAATTTGGCTGAAAGATCTTCGCCGACTTTCGCCAACTCACCGGCCTCCCTTTCGATCGCTTGAATGAGGTTGCTCCTGGCTTCAACCAGGGTTCCGGCCGAGGTAATGGCCGTCAGGATGATGTCGGCCGCTTCAACAGCGATGGCGAAATGAGCAGGTCCTCCTCCATGGTAGGCGGCTGGGAATAAGGGCACCCCTGGAGGGCAATTAGCCAGGGTAGCTAGGTATAGGTTTCCGAAGCCATTGGGCTGGAGCACGCTCACGCGTCGAATTACCTCCGCCATAGCGCTGCAACGACCGATATCGATATGTCCGGATCGGTCGGCGATCTCAGCGCTAACGAACACACGGTCACTATTAGCGATGATCTCAGGAATCAAATCAAGCCAGCTGGCGTCATGGCGAAGCTGAACAGAACCCAGCGACACGTAGTCAGCGCCAATCTGCCTGCATTGCTCGGCAATCTCCTTAGTCTGCAAAGACGTGAAATGGGATGTTTTCCACCATGATGGAAACGGCGACGTCGCAATCCTCATGGTTTGTACCGGAACATGAAAGGTGTGACGGGCTGATTCGAGAAACGAATCCGTCCTCGATGGCATGTTGTCCAGATCCGTAAAGAGCGTGATTGTTCGAATGTTCATAGGCCTTCTCAGTTTGACAGAATTCTTCCCCTGGTTAGAATCGCTTCTTGTATGAAAGCACCTGCAAGTTCTTCTCGACGAAAAAAGCGATCGAAGCAACCAGATGGGACGACACCAGAGATTGCGACGGCCTCGTTTGTAGCCTGTCCTCGATGCAGTTTCTTTTTAACTGGTTACAAGTTGATTCAGCCAGATTTCATCGAAGCAGTTGAACATAGTAGCGACGGTTGGCTTAATTTAACTTGGAATCACGACACACGTCGCCTAATTCAGAAGACCTACGGCAACAGAATTGACAAGGACACGATCCGCTTCGAGGGAGTATGCCGGGATTGTCAGCGCGTCTTTGTCTTTGGTGCGGAGGAGGAAGGCGAGAGTGCCTCTTTCCGGATCGAGATCGTTCCAGGTTAGCCACCGCTTAAACAACATCGCTCTCCATAGCAGCCAATCTTTGGCGCACAGCCTCGAATAAGATAATCCCAGATGCAACCGCGACGTTAAGTGAATCCATCGGTCGAACCATTGGGATAGATACCCGTTTCTCAAACATCTGTCGTGCTGTTTCACTTGCTCCTAACGCCTCACTGCCGGCGATTAGGGATGACGGCTGTTTCCAGTCAACTTGGTCGTATTTGACGTAGTCACCTGCGGCGGCGATCCAGTTTGTCATGTGGGAAGTTAATGAGGTTATCTGAGGCCAGCTGAGGCGATGAATGGCTACCTGTAAATGGGCACCCATCCCACCTCTGACCACTTTGGGATTGTATGCATCAACACATCCGGGCGCCAGAATCACACCGTCCGTGCCGGCTGCAGTCGCTGTACGGATCATCGTCCCCAAATTGCCGGGATCTGATATGCCATCTGCTATGAGGAATATCGACGGATTCTCAGGCAACGGCAACTGCAAGATGGGCAGGACAGTCAGGATACCTTCAGAAGTCTCTAGGTCGCTGATATCTTTCATCACCTCAGGGCTTATTTCTATTGCCTCCGAAGTAAGCCGGTCTAGCAAATGGCGATGGTTTTCAGAAGCGCCCCAATCCTCGGTAAAGAGAACAAACTGCGGTTCGTTCCCTGATTGAATTATCTCGCTCAGCCAACGAGTACCTTCAGCGACGAAAGCACGCTCCCGCCTCCTAAAGCGCCCACTGCTTTGCAGTCGACGGACGTATTTGATCCTTGGATTACGGTGGCTGACAATCACCATGATATTGACATAAAGTTATCTACTATTCCACACAATGGAGGCTAGATCTCGATCGCGAATTATCTGAAAACACAGACAAATCAATCTATTTTACCCCCTTTGTGCCGATTGTTTGAATCTCGCCCCAATCAGGAATCCAGATGGACAAAAGCAGGTAACATCGGCTAAAATGTGGTGACCCTGGTGCTCAAACTCAAGCCCTGACTGGCTGATCATGGTAAACACTAGAAGAGCCTCTGAACACATGCATCAGCAAAGGCTATCAGCTCCAGAATCCAGCAGCGATCCTGCAATCCGATCGAATCTGTCAGAAAAGTAGACGGTAATCACGAGGGACCTAATCGAGCAGTGTGGATGACTGGTAACCGGATATTTGACATAATCGATTGGGACCTCTAATACGAACAAGGAGACACCTATGCTTGTGAAAGAACGTATGTCACAACCTGTCATCTCCGTAGCACCTGATCTGCCCATAATGGAAGCCCTGAATCTCATGAAGAGAGAGCAGATTCGCAGGGCTCCGGTAATGAAAAATGGGAAAATGATCGGCATTGTTTCCGAGAGAGATCTGCTTGATGCTTCACCGTCTGACGCGACGTCTCTCAGCGTCTGGGAAATAAATTATCTACTGAGCCGTGTGCCGGTTAGTGATGTCATGACGAAAGAAGTGTTGACCTTGGATGAAGACACACCCATTGAGGAAGCGGCGCGGATCATGGTTGACAACAAGCTCGGAGGCTTACCAGTGATGCGCGGAAAATCAGTGGTAGGGTTGATCACTGAAACAGATCTGTTTAAGTGTTTCCTGGAGCTGATGGGCGCCCGGGAACTCGGTGTTCGGGTCACGGCGATGGTGGTCGACAAACCTGGAGTTCTAGCGAAAATAACCAGTACAATCAACGATATCGAAGGAAACTTCATCTCCTTTGGCACTTTTTCCGGTCGAGATCCTGCTCATCGAGAGATTACTTTCAAGGTATCGGGACCAAACCAGGGCCAGGTTTTAGAGGCTGTTACTCCACTGGTCGAGGAGATAGTTGACATAAGGGATTGCTGATAGACGACTTTTGCTTGTGCATCATTAGACGTCTATAATTGGGATATAAGGAGGCCAACGCCGTGAACAAGCTTCGGGCCCTCTATAAATTAGCTCGTCCCTTCAACACAATATCTGGCGCCCTCGCAGTTTTCCTGGGGGGCTATGTGGCTCGAACCGGTGCCTGGGATAAGGTTGCTCTGGCGGCGCTGGTCACGCTCTTGATGACGGGAGCTGGAAATGCCTGGAACGACTACCTAGACGTCGAAATAGACCGGATCAACCAGCCTCATCGAGTTCTTCCATCAGGCTTAGTCAGCCCACAGACTGCCTGGATATTCGCCCTGGTTTTGACAGGACTGGCGTTAGTGGTCGCCGCATTTATCAATCCCGCTGCTTTCGCCGTCGCCTTATTGGCAGCGACGATATTGCTTGTCTATTCCTGGAAGCTGAAGAGCACAGTGCTCATGGGCAACGCGACCGTGGCAGCCATGTCTGCCTTGAGCGTCGTCTTTGGCGGCATTGCTGCGGGAAATGTGGTTCCAACGCTTCTTCTGGCATTCATCATTGCCGTCGCCATTATGGGTCGGGAAGTGCTGAA
>JAUVOB010000216.1 GCA_030599405.1 Chloroflexota bacterium
GCCGACGGATCTAAACCACCCGAAAGCGTCCGACCACTTGGCGCGACGGTCAGGTTATAAGCCCTAGCCAGTCTGGTGATAGAGTCTAGAAGGATGACGACATCCTTGCCTGATTCCACGAGTCGTTTCGCCCTATGGAGCACCATCTCGGCAACCCGGCAGTGTTGTCTGACGGGTTCGTCAAATGTTGAGCTGATAACTTCGCCCTCAACCGAGCGCACCATGTCCGTAACCTCTTCGGGCCTCTCGCCGATGAGAGCGACCATCAAGTGGATATCGGCGTAGTTACCCGAAACTCCGTTGGCAATGTCCTTCAGAACAGTTGTCTTACCGGCCTTTGGCGGTGATACAATGAGGCCACGCTGACCCCGACCAATAGGCGCCACCAGGTCTAGCATCCGGGTCGTTAAGACATTTGGCTCGCGTTCCATCTTAATTTTCACTTCCGGGAAGATCGGTGTGAGGCCTCCAAACCGGGGACGCCTTTTCGCCTTTTCGGGATCCATTCCGTTGACAGCTTCGACGCGCAAGAGACTGAAATATTTCTCATTGTCCTTCGGCACCCTTACCTGGCCGATGACCATATCTCCCGTTCGCAATCCTAGCCGGCGAATCTGCGAATTTGACACGTATATGTCGTCAGGGCCTGGGAGCCAGTTCCGCGATCGAAGAAAGCCCATCGTCTGCTTGTCATCTTCAACAATCTCGAGAACACCACCTCGAAATTCGTGACCTTGAGCCTTCGCTTTTGCACCCATCAGGGCAATGATAAGGTCTTGCTTTTTCTGGTTGCTATATCCAGATATGCCCATATCACGGGCCATTTCTCTCAATTCGGTTACATTTTTAGATTCTAATTCAACTATGTCCATTCAATTTTCTCCGGGTACATGACTGCTCATCCGCTCAGCGCCATTTCGCCGAATGTCTTTGGCTACATGAGGCAATCGTATCTTATTACTAATTCATTTCGTTCAGAAGGCCACTATGGGATTATTCAGGCAGATTTACAGGTATCTTTTGATTTGTGGCAACCCTGATGTTAATCAATAGGGATCGCTATATGTTATCGATCTACAATAATGATTGGGTTGGCAACGCAGACGGACAACTCTCCGCCTTACAAACCGTCAAGGGGGTAGTAGTCATAACGCTTTCGGGCAGAAAAAGTATATCACGGCCCAAAAACCCAGTCAATTAGCTCCAACTCTATTAAAGATCGTTATGGTATGAAAAAGGCACAGTATGCTATCTTTCACGTCGATTGAAGTACTCCACCTGCTCAACCAGCTTCCTATCGCCGATAAATAACGGTACTCGTTGGTGAAGGCTTGTCGGAGTGATATCAAGGATCGCCCGTTCTCCATCTGACGCATACCCGCCGGCCTGCTTAATAAGAAATGCCAGCGGCGCGGCCTCGTACAGAAGTCTCAGCTTACCGGCCGGTTTATGGTCTAGTGCCGGGTAGAAAAATACACCTCCATCGAGTAAATTTCTGTGAAAATCCGCCACGAGCGAGCCAATGTATCGTTCTGATAATCCGAACGTTGAACCGTCTCGACCTTGAAGCCACCTCACATACTTTTGAATGCTGACAGACCATTTGCTCTGATAGCCATGATTGACACTGTAATACTTCGGCTGAGCCGGCAACATGATTGCTTTGTGGGACAGGAGGAATTCCCCAAGTTGAGGATCCAATGTAAAGCCATGCACTCCTGATCCTGTGCTATAGACCAGGAGCGTACTCGTTCCATATAGGACATACCCGGCTGCTACCAAGTCGCGACCAGGCTGGAGGCAATCCTCCAAACGTCCCCGTGTCTCCCAATCCTTGCAACGAAAAATCCCGAAAATTGTTCCGGTGCCCACGTTCGCGTCGATATTCGATGATCCATCAAGCGGATCATAAACAAGCACATAGCGGCCCTTGGGATACTTCTCTGGTATTGGGATGATACTCTCATTTTCTTCAGAAGCCATTACGCAAAGACGACCCGTATGGTCGCACAGCCTTCGAATCACCTGATCGGCGTAGATATCTAGCTTCTGCTGCTGTTCTCCCTGAACGTTGCTTGTTCCAGCCCGACCCAGTATATCGATCAGTCCTGCCCGGTTCGCCTTCGCTGAAATCGCCTTCGCTGCCAAAGCGATATCATAGAGTAAATACGTGAAATCACCGACGGCGTACTCTGGTTGGTTTTCCAGGATGAATCGCTCAATAGTAACCAGGTTTTCCATAATCAATTCTCGATTCAACTCGTCAACAGAAGCAAATAGTAGGCCATGGCAACCGACCAGAGTAGACTATCTATCCTATCTAAAGCGCCGCCATGACCTGGCAGAATCTTTCCAGAGTCCTTTACACCAACGGACCGCTTAAGCATCGAAATTCCGAGATCACCCGCTGGGCTGACTGTCGATACCAGAAGTCCAAGAACAAGAGCTAAGATTAGATCAAGATCAAGAAAATAGGCGATAATGACGGTAAACAATGTGCCAGCAATAATGCCTCCGACATAACCTTCCACCGTTTTATTTGGGCTTAGTCTCGGTGAGAGCTTGTGCCGGCCGATTGACTTTCCAAACACATAGGCTCCAGAATCGGCTATCCACGTCCCGAGCATTGCCAGCGCGGTCCAGGCTGCGGCCGATTCAGGAATCCCGCGAAGACGAAAAAAGTGACTCCCTAGCCAACCTATCAAAATGATGCCGCCTGTGATCGCTAACCAGGCGGCCGGCGCGTTTTCATCGGTGCGCTTTTCGTACAACCACAGAGCGTAACCCATGGCAGCCAGCAAGCTAATGAGTAAAAACACACCAACTAGATCAACCTGAATGCCGTTATCACCAAATAACTGGACCTGGACATCTAAAGGAAGAAACCATTGAAGAAATGCAGCTGGAATCAGAAGCCAAAGAGGTGATTTCCAACCAAGTTTATCAATGAGCTGGCTATACTCCACTGCAGCTATGATCAACAGCGCGGCAAATGGCAGGAAGAAAAACCAACCGCCGAAGTAGATCAGAACCAGCGTCAAGGGGCCAAGGGTGAAGGTAACGAGAGCACGTTTTAGCAACATATTATCGGGGAATGAGAAGCCTAATCTTCAGACAACAATCCAAATCGCCTATCGCGACCGCTGAAAGCAACAAGAGCTTGAAACAGTTCTTCTCGCCCAAAATCTGGCCAATACTCAGGCGCCGGATAGAACTCGGCATAAGCCGCTTGCCAGATAAGGAAATTGCTTACCCTTAACTCACCACTAGTACGAATAACCAGATCAGGATCGGGCAGTCCATGTGTGAAAAGATATGAGCTAAAAATCTGTTCGTTCAACTCGGTGGGAGATACGTTATCGGCCAGCATCTCACTGACAGCGTGCAGAATTTCTGCCCGTCCTCCATAGTTGAAGGCAACATTCAAAATCAGGCGATCGTTATCTTTCGTTAGCTCGAGAGCGTTAAGGACCTTCTCCTGCAACGAGGCATTAATCCCTCCAAGGTCACCGAGATGGTGGAGACAGACTCCTTGCTCGTGCAACTCATTTAGCTCCTGATCGAGAACTCTGGAGAAGATGCGCATTAACCCGCGCACCTCACTCTCTGGGCGCCCCCAATTTTCAGTCGAGAAAGCGTAAATAGTGAGAATCTTGATGCCGAATTCGACGCAAGCGTCAATAACACGCCGCAGATTTTCTACTCCGGCCCGATGGCCAGCTTGTCTGGGCAAGCCGCGCTGCTTCGCCCATCGCCCATTTCCATCCATGATGATGGCGACGTGCGTGGGGACGGAGATATTGGTCAGATCGAGAAGCGATTTCCGGGTGGCCATACCCTCTACACTTCCATAATTTCTTCTTCTTTTTTCTTGCCGAAATTGTCGATCTCTTCAGTGTACTTATCGGTTAAGGACTGTAAATCATCCTGAGAGATATAGAACTGATTCTCGGAGATCATCACCTCTTCTTTCATCTCTCGGAGATCATTCAGAGTATCACGCCGAATGTTCCTAATCGCAACTTTGGCTTCTTCGACCCGTTTTCCGATGAGTTTAGATAAATCTCGGCGTCGCTCCTCGGTTAATCGGGGAATATTGAGCCGGATGATCTTTCCATCATTATTAGGGTTAAGTCCCAGGTCGGATTTCAAAATCGCCCGCTCAATGGCGACCAGTGAATTCTGATCATAGGGCCGAAC
>JAUVOB010000318.1 GCA_030599405.1 Chloroflexota bacterium
CGTTGGTCTTTTTCTATCCAGCCGATCCATTCTGCCCTGGTATACGGTGGGTTGCCGACAATGGCGTCAAAAAGCCCATCTGGCCAAGGTTGCATCTCGAAGAAGTTGCGTCCGATGATGTGCGCTTCGGGAACAACCTCCTGGGCATGGGCCGCGGCTTCCGAATCAAGCTCCACCCCCCACAATCTGGCGCTCGAACTCCGATCAGGATCAAGCCATCGCTGCATTTGGGCGGCTCGCGCCAGTATTGCGCCGTTTCCGCAGCTGGGATCCAATACACGATCTTCGGGACGTCTCAGGCAAAAACCCAACAACAAATCTGCTACGTCGACGGGCGTTTCAAATTGCCCGTAAGCAAGTTGTTTGTCTGGCATGGCAACCTCGAATCAGCTACGACGAAACCATTTGATACATGTGGGTCGGCTCATTATACTCCACGGTATGCACAGACAAAACGAGTGTCAGTCTCAAACTAGGCCAAGTTGTCTGGCGGTATGAGAGCCTTATGACGCCTAGCAGTCCATGAGGTCAGAATCAGAGGATAATCCGGCCGATATGAGTGACGGTAAAACCAAACTATCTCAGCGAGATTTCTTGCGAACTCTGCCTGATGCCTTGCTCCCGCGGCTTCCGGAGCCATTGCAGGGTATCAATGTCCGGCAGCCTTGGCGCTATCTGATCCAATTTCATTACGGTGAGCCGTGGCTTCACTACGAGGTGTCAAGAACCATACCGCATGGTGGGTACGAAGTAGGTTTTCACTGCGAATCTCGCGACAAAGACCTTAACCGCTATCTGCTTCTCGGTTTTAGGCAGCACCTATTTGAAATAAAGGACGAATTGGGGGATAGCATTGAAGCAGAGATGTGGGACAGGGGTTGGACGAAGATTTACGAAGTTATTGCTGACGAGATGTTGACGACCGCCTACCAGCAATACGTCGCCGAGAGGTTGGCGATGATTATCATCTGCCTGCATCCTATCTATGTCGAGCTCAGAGGACAGATCGCCCGATTATATCGATAATTGCTGACGGGAGTCAGCTTCTGACAGGAGTCAACTTCCGACAGGAGTCAGCTTCTGACAGGAGTCAGCTTCCGATAGGAGTCAGCGGATGACGGGAGTCAGCTTCTGACGGGAGTCAGCAGCCAACAGGAGTTGGCTTTATCAGGGCCACATCCGGTTGATTGTTCGCGGGTATGGACTTGTCTCGCGAATATGGGGAAGTCCGCAGATCCATCGTACGGCCCTTTCGAGACCCAAGCCAAAGCCACTATGGGGGACCGTCCCAAACCGTCGTAAATCGATGTACCATTTGTAGTTGCCCATAGGCAGCTCGTGCCGCTCGATAGCCTCGATCAAGACATCGGGATCGCTCATCCGCTCGCTGCCACCAATGATCTCACCATACCCTTCAGGGGCTAACAAGTCGACGCTTTTACAGACTTCCGGCCGACCCGGCCAAGGTTCCATGTAGAAGGCTTTCACAGCGGTGGGATAGCCGTAGACGAAAACTGGCTTCTCGAATTGCCCGGCCAGGGCTGTTTCATGAGGCGACCCGAAGTCTTCACCCCAGGATATCTCCAGCAATTCCCTTTCTTCCGGATCCTCTGTACTGTCTCTCAACGCGTGCAATCGATCGATGGCCTCGTCATAGCTGATCCTTGGGAATGGGGATTGTACTTTCTCCAAGGTCGACGTATCTCGTTCCAGCATCTCCAGTTCTACCCGGCGTTCTCTTAGGGTCGTCTGGACGATGAAGGTGACGAATGCTTCCTCAAGATCCATCATGTCATCCAGGTCAAAAAAGGCCATCTCAGGCTCGACCATCCAGAACTCCGTCAGATGGCGGCGCGTCTTCGATTTCTCCGCCCGAAACGTGGGACCGAAGCAATAGACCTTGCCGAAGGCCATGATATTTGCTTCGTTATACAGCTGTCCTGTTTGGGCTAAGTAGGCTGACTCGTCGAAGTAGTTGAGCTCGAAGAGCGAACTTGTTCCCTCTGCCGCTGAAGGAGTGATTATCGGTGTGTCTATGTTTAGAAAACCGTTGTCGTCGAGGAAATCGATGATGGATCTCTTGACAGTCGTTCGAATCCGCATAATCGCCCATTGTAGACTCGAGCGAAGCCATAGATGGCGCTGGTCCATGAGGAATTCTACGCCGTGTTCTTTCGGTCCAATCGGATAGTCAATAGCGTTCTGGTAAATCTCAACTTTCTGGATCCCAATTTCATATCCGCCGGGAATTCCAGGGGCGCGCGCGTCCGCCTTCACCGTTCCGGTAATACTCAGCGACGATTCTTGACCTAAACGTTTAATCTCCTCGAATACCTCGTCTTCCAGATCAGGCCGGAACGCCACACATTGAACAATACCGGTTCCATCTCGAAGCCTAAGGAATTGAATCTTTCCCTTCCCGGTCTTGAGATAAAGCCAGCCGCGAACGGTTACTTCCTGTCCGACGTGCTCAGTAATTTTGTCAATTGTTATAGTGGTCATGATATGTTCCTAATGAATGGGATCAGCGGGTCGTATTCTAACAACTTCGTCGAGTGATTCAAGTGGAGTTGAACCTCGGAGCGCTGTAAGGATTCGGTGATGGATAGGTCTCGAGCGGTTTATCAGGTGCAATTAGAGTATGAGATAGTCCGCCCGTGCTTTCGAGATAATGGCCGATTTAGTTAATCGGAAGAACAATGAGTGGCTATCTGGTGTTATATATCTCTTCGAGTCGCTAGAAAGCCGACCTTTAAACTCGGAATGGGCAACATTTGCGTCGTCCACCAGAAGGCACAGTTATCGGAATAGCTCGAGACCCGGACGCGATCGGCGAAGGTAGGCGACTCGTTGACCCAAACGCGAGGGTTGGAAACCGAAATAACGTAGAACCGAATCCAAGGGCGCTACTTCTGGGACAGAGTATCGATCCATGGCAAAGCGAGTTACCGGCGGATGCCGCCACCAACCGAAGAGCAGTGCCGAGATGGGCCGAACCAACTTTATACCTGGCGAAATGGCTACTCGCCTCATTCCAGCCGTTAGCATCACTTGTCGAACGATTTCCGCGTAGCGGATACGTTCGACACCCGCTAGCTCAATCGTCTCGCCAACTAAATCGGAGCGATCGAGGCAGGCAACC
>JAUVOB010000330.1 GCA_030599405.1 Chloroflexota bacterium
CCTATGCCGTCGTAGCCATGGGCATGTGTGAACAGGTTGCCGTCGAGCCGATCCTCCCAGGCTTCATCCATCCGCTCGATAGGCGTGTAGTCGTCGATAAGCGAGATCTTGTGTCGATGGGCGAGCTGGAAATGCCGGTCGGCAATCAGCAGCGATTGGGTATAGTTAGCCGAATCTGACGCCAACTCCTCCGAACCCAGGTAGCGATTGTTGACGTTCTCAAAACTATAAGCCACCATCGTTCTGGCGCTCGGCAGATCTGGCAGTGTGAAATCACGCACGTGCAGTCGGATGGGGATCTGCCAGGTGACGACGCCTTCTTCACTAACGGTGATTCTGCCCCTGTATTCCCCATGGGGGATGTCCTTCGGGATGTAGATATCGCCCCAGATAGACTGGTTTGTTCCCTCTTCGACGGTGAATGGCGTCTCTAGCTCTAAAGGAGTGGCGATATCCGGGTAGAGCTTGTTGTGACATGGTCGATCCTCCCAACCACCCGATCCCTCGCCCTCTACATCGTGAGGTCGCCGGCAACGAAATGGTACATGTCGTTCGTCGTAGTCGTAACCGGCATAGAAAAGGTCTGTGCTGAGACCCTTGATCTCCAGATAGCGCACGTAGAACAATTCGATATGCCGCCCAACGTAGTTGAACAGATCGTCTCCGCCCGCCGGCCTGGTGGAGATGACGCCACCATCCGGGCCGTTAAGATCCGACAGGGTTACGCCGACATTAATCGCATCAGCATCGGGCGCCTCCAGTACCATGTTGAACGAAACCACCTCATTGTGAGCCCCAAACAGCGAGATCTCCCCACCGTTCCAGACCGAGTTGAGCACGCTGCTCGGTTTTTCAGAAGCCCGGAGTTCGTCTCGGGTGATCTTGTCTCCACCATCGTTAACCCAAACCTGGGCAATATTGCTCTCGGCATGTGCCGAAATGGGTTGATCGCTCGTAAGAAGAACGACTGGGGTCAGTTGGGCAGCAGCAGGTTCCTGCCTCGGCGTCGCGGCCGCTTGTTCAGATTCGGGAGTAACTCGCGTGACGAGGTTGCAGGCCAAAAAGCAGGTCGCTGAAAGGACGATAACAAGCCAGCGGGTCCGAGATTCAGGGAGCATTTTGCCCAGATAACTGTGGTCAAACCAACAGGCTCAGTCTATGACCCAGCGTCCGGATTGTCAACATTGTAGTAAAAAACACAATACGATGATAGGAAAGCTTCTGAGATCTGGATCCGCGTCGACACACAAATCTGGTGATGAGAAAAACCTGACAATATTGTTGGTCTGGTCAATCGATTGTATGTCTTGGTTCGCTGCCCCGAAGACGCGTGGCCGTGCGATGGCGTCGCCGCAGACGGGAAAAGGTGCTGAAGCGCTGGATTGAATCCTTTGCCGGTACGGGCAGCCCTTTTAGATTGGACGGTATCAGACCGGGAGAGAGAGTTGTGGATGTTGGCTCTGGCGCGTTTGTTGATAGCCTGATCGCTGCCAGGATGGTCAGGCCAGGAAGCCAGGCGATTGGAATCGACATGACTCCGGCCATGTTGGAGAAAGCGCGCCGGGCGGCGGACGAAGCCGGGCATGGTAACCTGGATTTCCGGGAAGGGTTCGGGGAAGCGCTTCCTGTACCTGACGAATGGGCCGACGTAGTCATCACAAATCGTATGATAAACCTGATGCCCGATAAGATGACCGGTCTACGAGAAATGGCCCGGGTGCTCAAGCCTACCGGCCGCATATAGATAGGCGACATTTTGGTGCAAAAGGCCGTACCTGAAAGCGACAAACAGAAGATAGACCTCTGGACTGGTTGAATTGCTGGTGCTTTGCTGGAAGCAGAGCTCCATATGACTGTTATTCAAGCCGGTTTCGTCGACTTTGAAATCACATGGCATGCAGATGTTTTTGAAGGCGCTCCACAAATGAGTAGCGCTGCCGATTTCGGTACCCTGGGTATCAATTTCCGTGCACGCAAGACTGCAAATGAGAATGAGTGGTTTAGAGCCTTGAACGAACTTAGTTGCCAGATTCTTGTCTAGGGCACGAATCAGAACTATTACACGACCAATTAGCGAGTGGTCTGTCGGCTTCTCTGGCGTATTCTTCTGAAATGAATCAGACTTGTCGTTTAGCCCGTCTTGTCTCGGATCAATACAGCATATTTGGCTCGTTTCTTGCTCAAAGAAATCAAATACCCGGGCATTCCAACTCGAGTTACTGCGGTTGACCTGCCTTGCCCTCCCTTTGTCCGCCTCTGATCTGTGGCTGCGGACCTTCAGCTACTCTCCCGCATTCATAACTCATTGCGCGCGATTGCATTCGCAGTCTGAGAATCACTGGCAACCGTGGTAGTCGCCTTTAGTCAAGCCAGGTAACACTGAGCTGCCCCGATATGTCTCGTCCTCAAACATGATCATCCGCGCGCAATTCGCTGACAGTAGTCACTTGTCTTTGGCGAGCCTCATTTGTTATGGTCCCTTTCAATCTGATCAGGTCTGTCGATCCTTGCCGCATCAGGAAAAGATGAAAGAATACACTACCTACCTCGCGTGCGCCTGGATGAAGGTGACCAGAACAACAGACAGGCCTCACTTGCTACAGAATCAAACTTTAACTTGTGTCGGCTCGCGAGCGCATTCCCCATACAGGGATTGAGTAGTTCATACTATTATCACTCCTAAACCAGGTCGACCATGAAGGAGTATCTTCCATGACAGATGATGCATTTTTGGTTCAGAAACTGGCTCCCTCTCTCGAGGAAGATGAAAACAAGCTGGAATTGGATGACGGCTCGCGGGTGGCTGTCATTGGCGGGGGTCCGGCCGGTTCCTATTTCACCTATTTCCTGCTCGACATGGCCGAGATGATGGGAATCGACTTGGAAGTAGACGTCTACGAACCGAGGAATTTCAATAAGCCTGGGCTAGCAGGTTGCAATCATTGCGGGGGCATCATTTCCGAATCATTGGTCCAGTTACTGGCCACGGAAGGTATTAATTTGCCCCCTGATGTCGTCCAGCGCGGGATAAGTTCCTACGTGATGCACATGGATGTGGGTAGCGTCCGCATAGAAACCCC
>JAUVOB010000173.1 GCA_030599405.1 Chloroflexota bacterium
GAAGAATACCAAAGCAAAATCTTCGAGCGCTTTTATAGAGCAGATGATGATGAGGTCCAGAGAGTTGCAGGAACCGGGCTAGGTTTGTCAATCGTTCGAAGCCTGGTATTGCTGCACGGTGGAACCATTGAGGTAGCAAGCAAACCGGCGGAAGGAAGCAACTTCATATTCAGCCTTCCTAGAGCAAGGAGCGATGATTCAGATAGCTAGTCTGCTGATCAACATCATGGATAGCGATGTCCAAATAATCTGGAAGCACTCATTGCTTGGGAAACATAGTTGGTTCATACAGTGGTTAAACTATCAAACTCTAGAAAGACCTAAGGTCTGTACGAATTACTTTGGAAAGGCTGCAGTCATGATTGGCGCGCCCAATAGAGATATCGAAATCCAATGACAAGAATACTAGTTGCTGAAGACGACCACGATATCGGTGAATTAATCAGATTGATTCTTGAGTTTGGCGGATCAGAAGTGGTTGCCGCCCGAAACGGCGTGGAAGCATTAAAGATAGCTACACGAGGGGGCTTCGATGCCGTATTACTTGATGTGAGAATGCCTGGCCTGTCGGGATTGGAAGTATGCAGGAGATTGCGAGCGGAAAAAGACACCGAGAACACGCCTATCATTTTCATCTCCGCCAGAGGTCAAGAATCCGAGATTCATGCGGGAATAAATGCCGGAGCAAATGCATACGTTGTAAAACCATTCGATCCCGACGATCTGTCGGCGATGGTGTATGGCTTACTTGCCCAAAGTCATCAAGGCAGAGTAACGAGACATTAGCAATTTAGATCAATCTGTTACCAGATGAGTATTGCAACGATAGACAACCAGCAGGTCCATTATGAAGCCATTGGCCATGGTGAACCCATGATATTTCTACATGGTTGGATCGGATCATGGCGATATTGGTGGCCTACGATGCAGACTTTATCGAACAGGAGCCGTGCCTTCGCTTTGGATTTCTGGGGATTTGGTGATTCAAACAAAGTGACTGACAGGTACTTGTTTGGCTCATACGTAGAGCAGCTCACTCACTTTATCGAACATCTTGGGATAGCTAGACCGGTTACCTTGATCGGCCATTCTTTGGGTGCAGCTGTTGCCGTACGCTACGCGCACCTGTGGCCACGCCGAGTAAAACGGCTCGCACTGGTATCTCCTCCCCTAGACGGAAACGGCATCAACCACGATCTTGCTAGCTTGGCGCCGGTAGATTTTGTGAAGCGATATTTGTACAAGTTCCTGGAAGCTCCAGAGCTGAAACATGAACTACAAAAGAGTGATCCCGTTGCTGTTAACAGTGTAGCGAACCAACTTATCGGCTATGATTTTTCGACCGATATCGACAAGATTGAAAGGCCCATTCTTGTGATCTACGGCGATCGCGATCAGGTGATTGTTCAACCCACGGACGGGATGTTTTCTGGTATACACAACGACAGAAATCATCACCATGTTACCCTGGATTTATGTGATCACTTCCCCATGCTGGAGCACCCGTCCAAGTTCTACCGACTGCTGTTGGACTTTCTCGGGCCTGAAGATGTCGGCGAGATCACACCTCGGGATCAATGGCAGCGACGGACGCGATAGGCCTCATGGGCTCCCTGCCCAGGCTTAGGAAACCATCCAAGCCGTTTGGAGAAAAGAGTGCATCAACATTTCGAGCGTTCTAGAATCAGATGTATGATGATCATAAGCCTGTTGTTGGCCTCGCTGGCCATACTTTCTGCTTGTGATATCGAAGGATCTTCGGGAGGGAATAGTCGCACACCCGAATCTACAGTGACGTCAAGACCACGGGCCTCGGATGGCCGAGTCTCAGAAGACCGGGTCTCAGAAGACCGGGTCTCAGAGGACCTTGTGATAGAGCAAAATTCAACGAATACACCAACCGCCGAAGCACACCTCGCGGTCGAGATATCCATAACGACGGAAGCCACACCAACATCTGCGACCATGCCAACCGCGTCTGCCACCGAAAAGGCGGTCTCTCTTATTCCCGGTATGATCGGACCAGACTTCTACGCAACCGATGTCAATCCACTGACCGGTCTGAATGTGAATGACCCCGAATCCTTAGCCAGGCGTCCTATCGCGATAAAGATATCCAATAGCGCCCGTGTTAGACCCCAGGCCGGATTGAATAGCGCCGATCTTGTATTCGAACACCTGACGGAGGGAGGAATCACCCGATTTACGGCGATTTTTTACAGTCGGGACTCACGAAAAGTAGGCTCGATTCGAAGTGGTAGACTTATCGATCTCGAGATTCCTATCATGTATGACGCCGCTTTCAGCTATTCTGGATCCAGCGCTCCTTTGCGATTGATGTTCCTGAATAGTCTGTTTTTTGACCGCATCATATCCCCAGATTTCGCTCATGGTGGTTTTGAACGAATCAACAATCCAGCTAAACCGGATGAGAGAGTTGAAGATACGTTATATACGGATACTCTCGTTATCAGGTGGATGCTCGAACAGCGTGGGCAAGATATCTCGCCCCAATTAAGGAGCGGCATGGCATTCCATCCCGAACCTCCAGAAGGGGGTACGGAGGTGACCGGAGTTGAGATCATGTATCCTGCCACCGGGGTTTTTTGGTATTATTCTCCAAGTTCGGGCGGATATCTTCGCTGGAGCGATGGCATTCCGCATCTCGATCCCAACACTGGGAACCAGCTAGTATTCCAGAATATCGTCGTAGTCAAGGCGATACACCTGGCTACCGAGATCATTGAAGACTCCGGGGGATCGCCCTCTCTCCAGATTCAACTATGGGGAGAAGGACCGGTTTCTATATACCGCGATGGCCAGAGATTTGACGGTATTTGGCGCCGTCTTGACTCGCGCGATATGCTGACTTTCTACACGAAGGAGGGGGATAACCTGCCACTGTCGCCCGGCAAGACGTTTTTTCAGGTGGTACCTATCGACTTCTCAGAGGTGTATGATACGCCATAAACAACCATTCATAGTCTGTCCCCGTGTAATTGTTATGTCTACTATTCTGGATTCCCACCTATCTTTTTAACCAGAAGAACAGCCCTCCACAGGGTGAACTTCAATTGACAAAGACCTGGCGAACGGCTATAATCTTCACTCGAGTGACTCTAAGAATATTTGCTGTTTTTGGTAAGTCTCTGGAATCTTAAGAAGCAAGATCGGTCAATGTTCCGATTTACCTAGATTTTGTTGCTGACACGCTGAAAAGGGTAAAGGCATTTTAGTGTAAGGATCAAAGGTAGATACGGTGCTCATTAAGAGTTACGACCTTTCCCTGACTCGGCTGGTTCTCGCTGAAGGAGATATCTGTAAGCCGAGTTTTTTTTGTGCGTTACGAATAACAATCCTTAAATCCACCTGGTAAGATAAGTGCATGAACATCTCTATTGAAAATAATGATGCAAGTGAAGTAACCAATGAAGTAACCATTGAGGAAGGCGAGGAGATTCAGGATCTCGCTCTGCTCCTTGATGAACATGATTATGATTCGCCATCGGTCGGAGATATCCGAACGGCGATCGTCGTATCAATCACATCTCAGGGAGTCATTGTTGACCTTGGTCTGAAACGCGATGGCTTGATACCTCCCTCCGACATGGATGAGTTGGAGGATGAGGAAAAAGAGTCTCTCGAATTAAACGACGAGGTGCCGGTCTACATTGTGGACACGGGCCATCCTGACAGACTACTGGTGTCAATTCACAAAGCACGACTCAACCAGGACTGGATTCGAGCCGAGGAGATGCTTGAGAGCGCTGAGATCATCGAAGCACCGGTGATTGGCTACAATCGGGGTGGCGTTATCGTCCCGTTCGGGAATCTCCGGGGATTTGTCCCCGCCTCTCATTTGATCGATCTGCGTCGAGGTATGGACGATCGCCAGCGACAGCAAGCGATGTCCAAGCTTCGAAATGAATCCATACCAATGCGAGTCATCGAAGTAAACCGGCGACGTCGTCGCTTGGTGCTGTCCCAACGCGATGCCCAGAAGGAATGGCAAGAAGCCAGGAAAGTTGAGCTGATTGACAAGCTCGAGACGGGCGATGTCGTTAAGGGAACTGTCAGTGGTCTGCGCAGCTTTGGCGCCTTTGTTGACCTTGGTGGCGCCGACGGGCTTATCCACATATCAGAGCTGGCCTGGCATCGGGTAAACCATCCAAGAGAGGTTGTCCGAGTAGGTGACGAGATCGAAGTTTACGTTCTGGGCTTGGATCGTGATGAACAACGCATCGCCTTGAGCCGCAAGCGAATGCTTCCGAACCCTTGGTCATTGGCCGAGGAGAATTACGCTATTAACCAGCTGGTTGAGGGCAAAGTTACAAGAATCGTAACCTATGGAGCGTTCGTCGAGATCGAGCCGGGTATTGAAGGATTATTGCATATTTCCCAACTCTCGCGAGACAACATCGAGGATGTTAACGAGTTAATCAGTGAGGGAGAGATACACTTACTGCGTATCATCAGTCTCGATACGACACGTCAGCGAATTGGACTCAGCCTGAAGAACGTAAGCGCGAGCGAACAAATTGAATGGATGAGCCAGCGGGAGACAACCGATGAGGCGGAGGTTGTAGCCGAAGCGGCTGAGGATGCAGCAGTGGCCGAAGGCATAGAAGAAGCCGAAGCCATAGAAGAAGAAGCAGAGGCTGTTGAAACTATAGACGAAGTCATTGCAAAGAAAACTGTCGACGAAGATCTTGACGCCGATGAGCCATCTGCTGAGGATGAATCCTCGGAAGGTGAGATTACTGATGAAGTCGAGATTGACGAGAGTGAGATCGTCGATGTAGCCGCGGCTGTCGATCAAGCCTTAGCAGAGCTTGA
>JAUVOB010000376.1 GCA_030599405.1 Chloroflexota bacterium
ACATAAAATTCGGAGACTGTCATGTATTATTTTGTACATCAGGATCGATTCGAATCGATTCTTGGTCATGGTCCCACCAAGAGCAGCATTGTTCTCCTAAATGGAATTCAAGTAGATCTACGTGTTTTGTCTCCCGAGCGATGGGGCACTTTGCTCTCGTACTTTACGGGCAGCAAGCAACATAACGTCAGACTTCGAGAGTTGGCCATAAAGCAGGGCTTAAGCCTGAACGAACACGCATTCGTCTCGCTAGAAGATGAAACCGAAACCCTTTGCGCGGAGGAGACATCAGTCTATGAGATCCTCGGCTTGCCCTATATACCACCAACGCTTCGTGAGGATCGGGGTGAAATCGAGGCCGCCTTCTTAGGCGAATTACCCCAACTGGTCGAGCGGAACGATATAATACTGGACTTACATGTTCATTCAACCTGGTCAGATGGACACCTAAGTATCCTACAGATGGCCCAGGCCGCGAAAAGGCGAGGGCTTCGTTGTATCGCGATAACAGATCACACGGTCAGCCTGGGCATTGCGAGAGGCCTCAATCTAAACGAGTTACGCAGGCAGAAGCGCGAAGTCAAGGATGCTAACGAAGCCATGGGACCGGATTTTACTGTGTTGCATGGAACCGAGGTGGAGATTAAGGCGGATGGAACACTAGATTTTCCGGACGAGGACCTTGCTGATCTGGATGTGGTAATAGCCAGCGTTCATTCGAGCCTGCGCCAACCACGAGAGGTAATAATGCCCCGGCTTATTAGGGCGATTGCTAACCTTCATGTTGACATAATAGCTCATCCAACCGGCCGCCTTTTGCCAAGCCGGCCTCCGATGGACTTGGATCTAGAGGAGGTATTTCGGGCAGCGGCCAGATGGGGTACGATTCTAGAGATCAACTCTAATCCGTCCAGGCTGGACCTTCGTGATAGTCACGTGCGAAGGGCAATAGAACTGGGCGTGAAGTTGGCAATTAACACCGATGCACATAATGAAGAACATTACGATTTTATGCATTATGGTGTAGCGACTGCCCAACGAGGATGGGCTTCGCCAGCTGACGTGATTAACACTTGGTCCGTGAATGATCTACTTTCCTATCTGGCGAGAGATGTAACCTAATCTTTTCTGACTTAGGAGATGACCATCTCAAGGATCGTGTTACTATCATGGTCGGGATATCCTAATCTATATAGTGCGAATGAGTGAATATGAAAACCGGCACAACCAGTATTTTTAAAAGCATTTTCCGTGAACTGGATGACACCGCCCTAGACACGTTGCGCCAGGTAGCCGAGATGCAGGTCTACCCACCTCAGTACACCCTCTGCATTCAAGGCGCTGTCGAGCATACTTTCTACATCATCGTCGAAGGGCGCGTAGCAATTACGCAGGAGCTCGAGGATGGTCAAGAAAGGCTGCTTGCAGTCTTGGGACCCAGGGAGTACTTTGGTGAGTTGGGCTTGATGGACGACACGCCTCGCATAGCTAATTGCGTCACCATAACGCAAGTTACAGTTCTGGAGATAACGGAGGAAGTATTTGATACGGTTCTGAGCAACAGCCCTTCCGTCGCTTACACACTTATGAGACACGTGCTGGATATGTTGCGCTCAAATGACAGATTGGCCATTGTGGACCTCACGACAAAGAACCAGGAACTGAGCGAGGCCTATACAGAGCTGCAGGCAGCCCAGGAAGAGCTTGTTGAGAAAGAGCGAATTGAGCGTGAGCTTGAGATTGCAGCCACCGTTCAGCGTACTATGATGCCAACCGATTTACCTGATTATTCAGACTACAATTTTGCGGCGATGATCGAGCCCGCGAGACAAGTAGGTGGCGACTTCTACGATGCCATCGAACTGGACAAAGATAATGTTGCCCTGCTCCTGGCAGATGTAGCTGATAAAAGTGTGCAGGCAGCCCTATTTATGGCCGTAGCTAGAACTCTGTTCATGGTTGAGAGCAGGCGCTCGTTAAGTCCATCTGAGGTCGCGCTAGCAGTCCACCAGGGAGTCATAGACATTGCTCCCTCAGCCGATATATTCGTGACGGCTTTTTACGGGGTGTTGGATCGCTCATCCGGGATTTTGAGATATATTGTTGCCGGACACGAGCGGCCACTTCTAATTCGGCCTGGTGAAGGCGTGCTTCGTTTGGAAGGTCATGGTCGTTTTCTCGGTATGATACCGATGCTGGAGCTTGAAGAGTTCTCAATTGTATTGCAACCCGGTGACCGTCTTGTCCTCTTTAGCGATGGCGTACCTGACGCAACAGATGATTCTGGCGCGCAATACGGCTATGGTCGCCTGACGAGTATCCTTGAGGCAAATCAGAGTTCAACTGCCCAAGAGCTGGTAGACACTCTCGTCGCCGATGTGGATCGCTGGAATGGGACATCACCCGCATTTGATGATCTAACTTTACTAATTCTAGAATCGGTAGATTACGATGGGTCGAAGCCGCCAACCGGATGACCGAAAGCGGCATATCGAAGGTCTAGAACGCTTTCGGAAACGTCGCCGGCAACAAAATAAACGAGAACCAATACCATGGTTATGGCTTGGTATGGGTGTCGTGGTGACCGCGATTGGCATTCTCATGGCTTTCGGCCTTGTCAGCCTGTTGTTGTCACGCGAACCACTATCCACATCTTTACCAACCCCTACAATCATCCGCCTGACCGCTCCTCCCAGTCCAGTTCCTTCTGGGACTCGACCGCTTCCGACCACGACGGCG
>JAUVOB010000327.1 GCA_030599405.1 Chloroflexota bacterium
ATACGCCAAGCAGAATGCTTCCATGGGCCAGCGCAGCCATCGTTCGCTCATCTTGGCTGACATAGAATTCTTTTTCCATTTGTACTTCCTTATATCGGCCTGATGCTATCCGAATCTCGTGAAAGTGTTTCAATCCGGAACTAGCGAAAGATGACCAAAAACAGCATCGTCCCTGCAATGACCAGGAATAAGATAAGTCCGACCAGGACGGCGATAATTTGTGATGCGGTCGGGCGAACATGTTCAGCTTTGTCTTGCCGTTTACTCTCCTGAAAGGCAGCCCCGAGGCTTACGCCCATTCCCGCTCCAATAGCAACACCTATTGGAAGGTTGTCCATGGCGATTCCTATAGCAATTCCTGCTGCGAATCCAACTAACATGCCCAATATATAATAGGTTGGCACCGAATTTGATGGCTTTTTTGATACTGGTTTACTATTCATGAGACATTCTTGGGCCCTTGATATTGGATCAATCCTGTTGCTTATCGCAGCAGATGGCTTGATGAAGGGCATTTTCACCCAACTGTCAGAGGTAGTCTAAGTCAATGGCGCGCCGGGGACATCAGGCACATGAGGAATATCGCATTAGCCAGGTGGCTAATTTATTGGGGAATAGGCGAGGGATTAGGAAACGAGTTTCTGTCGTAAGGCCAGGGTGATGGCTTCAGCTCGGTTTGATACATCTAGCTTCTCTAATATATGGCTGACATGGGCTTTGGCTGTTGACCGGCTCACGAACAGTCGTTCGGCGATCTGGCGATTATTGAGCCCTTCCACCAGAAGAACCAATACCTCCATCTCACGATTTGTTAGCTGATAATCATGCACCTCTTCAACGTTTTTCGCGTCATCCAGAAGCAATACCTGGATCGCCTCGGGTGCGAGAGCCGATTGGCCTGCATGAGCAGATCGAATAGCCGCCGCCAACTCTTCAACGGTCACATTTTTCAAGAGGTAGCCAATGGCCCCGGCCTCAAGCGCATCCCTAATGAGCTGCTTCTCCTGGAAGCTCGTCAAGGCGATAACTTGAATCTCAGGCCAACGTTGGCGAATAGCTCTGGTAGTTTCAGCTCCATCCATACCAGGCATAATTAGATCCATGAGGATGACGTCTGGTTCGACTTGGGCGCAAACCTCAAGGGCTTCGAATCCATCGGCGGCTTCCCCGACCAGAGTCAGGTCGGATTCGGCCATGAGAAATGTGGCCAATCCGCGGCGGACCATATCGTGGTCGTCTACCAGCATTACCCGGATGGTGTTGTTTGTTGTCATAGGATGTTACTTCCCTGTCTATTAGGAAACGAAGTGCGTTTGATGACGATAACATAGCTCAACATTAGGGATGCTAAAACAACCAGTGGTGATCTTATCATATTCACCTGCCGGATTCGTCGGCCAGTCTTCGTCTCTAGAAAGTGGTACATTGAGATTATTCGTTTTGTCGATTGAAATGCAAGATGATTCCCACTAATTCTGCCTGTCCCTATGATTCCCGCAACTTTGACGGATCAACCAGGTTGCTGCTCTGCCTGACC
Source organism: Chloroflexota bacterium (assembly GCA_030599405.1). Classification (GTDB taxonomy): domain Bacteria; phylum Chloroflexota; class Anaerolineae; order Promineifilales; family Promineifilaceae; genus UBA11865. Next base: position 1,538 of record JAUVOB010000327.1, read on the forward strand.
ATGTTTAGGTAGGCTCGCCTAGACCTCGCAACATAATGCATCACAATAGAACCGCGCCTGTACATAATCGTTTAATCTACGGGAGATATCAGCAAGGATCTACACCACAAGAGGTTCGGTACCTGCCTTTTTCGGGTCTCTTAAGCCCCCCTTAGATTCGTGTTACGGGTCAGATATGTCATAGATCTGGTCGATGTTGTCGATCTCTCATTAATTGTCACTCGCCCATCGTCATTCATCGGACGGTGCTCGCCAGAAGACCTCTACCCTGGTACCCTCGCCCGGTTCGCTGTGTATGCTGAGCTCCGCTCCGATGGCCTGGGCTCGTTCGTGAATGATCTTTAAGCCCATGCGATCGGAGGAGATTGCATCAGTATCATATCCCCGACCGTTATCGGTGATCGACAGAGAAACGATTTCTCCTTCCGAGCAGCCACCGAGGTTCACATTGACCTCAGACGCCCGAGCGTGTTTCATGACATTGTTTAACGATTCCTGGGCGATGCGGTAAAGGGCAATGCGGACCTGGGTTGGCAGCTCACATGGCTTCTCGATGGTAGTGTTGATCGGGACGCCGGTCCGGCCTGTTACCGCCTCTGAAAGCTGGAGCAATAAGTCCGGTAACTCCGATTCCTCCAAGGCAATTGGGCGCAGTTCCAATAGGAGCGTGCGCATTTCGGCTAGCGCGCCCCGCGTCAGCTGTCGTAGCTCCTGAAGCAAGTTTCGCCCTTCTAACTCGTTATTCTCATAGATTAGTGGCAGAGTCTCGGCGATCAGGCTGGCAGAAAAAAGAGTTTGGGTAACAGCGTCATGGAGGTCGCGGGCTAGCCGGTTTCGTTCGGTCGCCACGGCCGTCTCCTCTGCCTGGGCACGTAGCCTGTCGTTGGCAACAGCCAGCGCCGCCTGATCGGCGAATGTAGAGCCTAATTCGAGCTCGTCGGCGCTAAAAGATCGCTCCGAGGTGTAGAACATCAAGAGGCCACCATAGATCTCGTCACCCAGGTGAAGGGGTACGCCCAATAATGCTTGGTGCACTGCCAGAGCCGCCGGCCGTACCTCGGGATGATCTGACCAGTAATCCGCAAGGCTAGGCATGATCAATGGTTGCTTGGACGACAGGCCATCAGCTATCCATTCCTTAGTGATGGCTAACAAGGCAGCTCCTGGTGTATACCGGATTTGTCCGCCTGGATTAGTCGCGACGATAGAGACCGGGTCAACTTGCTTGACCGTGTCCAGCTGCTTATCTTGGGTCTCGTGCTCCTGGCGGAAAATAATGGCATCCTCGGCATCTGTTAGCCGCGCGGCCTGGTCGACTATATAGTGTAAGCTCTCCTCCAGGGACCGGCTGGAATTGAGAATCACCAGGATCTCGCGCAATCCCTCGGCGATTTCCCGGCGCTGCTCCACTTCCGACGTTCGCATGGTAACCTGGGCTTCAAGTTCACGCGTCCTTGCTTCGATGGATCTGGTTCTCAGCCGGTATGCGCTATAGATAGTTGCGGCAAGGAGCATCATAGCCAGGAGTAAAAACCACCACGTTCGCCAAAAGGGATAGGGCAT
>JAUVOB010000154.1 GCA_030599405.1 Chloroflexota bacterium
CCACAAGAGGAATTGGGTTAGGGCTTCGGTGGTAGGGTAGCGGGCAAACCAAACCTGCAGAGCGGTCAGAGATAAACCAGTTAATCCAAGGGCCGCAACCTCCCAGCCGCCAAGTTCACGGATTGTCATATAGACCGCCAATCCACCCAGGAGCGCCCAGAGCCCTGTCATTAACAGGGCTGGCTCCACACCTCCCAGGCCAAAGGCCACTGCCTGCCAGACGGGGTGCATTGGATAAAACTGGGGCATGATTCTCCCCTCCGCCGCGTCGGTCACATAAAACCCGGGGAAAATGTAGAATGGAGCCACTTCCGTCCCACTATCTCTCTCAGGTAGAGGCCGGAGCAGTGCAGGATATAGGCCCGGATCAAGATCGGCCAGTGTCTGATCCTCTATCAGTATCGACCCGGTGTCACTAATGTTCGCGGCCAAATTGATGTAAACGCCGGCGTCCGCTCCGCCGATAATATATTGATGAGGTCGGAAAAATAGCCACGAGGCAACGACAAGCCACGTGGCCAGGAAAATATACTCAAACCAGGTGGGGAGGAAACCTAGTATAGGGATTGGTGATTTTACATGGGGATTGAGGGCTATTGGCTCATCTCTCGTGTCTGATCGACGTCTCGAAACAAGTATCACGGCCAAGGTGACAGTAAGGATGAACCAGATGATGGCGATCAGACCAATAGAGTACCAACCCAATTCGGCCAAAACCAAGGCGAGCCAGCCATTGACTGCTATACCAGCGACAAGACTGGAGAAAACATGCGCCGGTCGGTCACCATCGAACAGCCGGACCGGTTCAATGAATAAGGCTACTATTAGCCAGCCAGTGATAAAACTGGCAGCCACAATGGTGACAATGGCGGCCCAATCGGCCATCAGAAACTCCAACCTCGGGACTGGGAAGGTTTCGTTTATCTATACCTAAGTAATGGGGATTTTACACCGGTGTCTGTTTGGAGTGTAGAACCGGTACGCGCGCGAGGATTATCTGGAGGGTCGGGCAGCCCGTTCCTCTTGAAAGGCGCTCGTGAATTGTCCTTGCCAGTTTAACTGAGGGACGACCGCTGGCTCAGAATACGGGCCCGCCGCCAGGTCGTCGAAGTAGCCGTGGGATTTGAGCTGCCCATAGCTAAAGATCGCATGCCCAGCTGTTCCAATCTGGCGTCCCATATTAATACGCGCCTCTATCTCGCTGAAACTATCGAAGTTGGCCCCGATTCCAGGAATGATGAATCTTCCGCCATTGTCGGCTTGAAAGTTGTTCACCAGAGTCTGCCAGACAGTCTGATTCCAGAAGCCGGAGCCATAGATCATGGGGGAAATGCTGTCGATGTACCCGCCAAGAACCCAGGCCTTCGAATCTTGATAGTAATAGTCGTAGCCCGTATTGATCCCCCAATTCCAGTAATCGTAATAGATCGGCCACACCGCCGCAGATAACCAGATGTCGGGATTATTCTGAGCTATCTGTTGGTAGAATTTCCAAACAGTTCCGTTTACCTGAGCCCGTTGCCAGGAAGCGTAGCTCGAATACCCAGCAGGAGTGCTAGTATAACAATTTACCCCAGAAACCGCCTGGCTAACAGGATCGCATGAGGTATTACCGCCGCCGTAACGGATGTGGTCCAGGTGAATGCCATCGATATCGTAGTTGTCGGCCAGGTATTGGGCTACTCCCAGGTAATGGGTATCGCCAAAGGACGACGCTGGCGTCGCCCGCTCATAGGTGCCACAAGCCACGCCCCCCCCTATGGCCCATTGCAAGCCATTTGGCTTGCCATTTGAGGTCCCGTGGGTATTAATTAGTTGGTGGTAGAAATGGGTAGGCGAGACACTAGGTGGTGGATTGTCACAATCGTCCCATACAGGGTAGACATTGATGTAGGCGTGAAGTTGGATGCTATGTACGTGCGCCTTGTGAACGAAGTAGGCCAATGGATCGCCCCACGGTTGCCAGCGATTGTCGGGTGGCGGCTGGCCTAGGGCAGCACCGCTAACGCGTTGGGCCCAAGGCTCAGGACCTGGCTGGTAATACGCGTCAGCCGTACCCCGAACCTGGAAAAAGATAGCGTTGAATCCGGCTGTTGCCGCGTCCTGGACTATCTCATCGATCCGAGACGGATCGGCCGCCTGACCGTAATTCGTCCAATCAAAGCGCGTGACCCACATTCCCCTGAACTCTTCTGAAGCAGTAGGCGGCTCCGGCTGTTCTTCAGGAATCGTTACGAAAGGAAGGAAGGTTGTTTCACTTCCTTTACGAGCGGTGATTACTCCCACCGACGCCAGCAAGAGGATGATGGGTGCTGAATAGGTCAGTAATGGGCGGATGCGTTTCATGGCGTTATCATCGAGATCGACAAATCGCAAAGCCTGACACAAGATCAGGAACGATTACCGGTTAATGTAGATATTTACTTTTGGGTACTTCAAATGTGTTCTAATTGTTGGTCATTGTGGTGCAAACAGCATAATTCCTGGTGCACCTGACAGGCGCAGTATAGCATGTTATGTTAAATGACCGCAATAGTTCAGATGCAAATTAGGACCAGCGTAAGGTAGTAGGGAGACGTCTCATGCCCGTTATCGATATCAGCAGGACCCTGAAGCCAGGAACGGCCGTTTGGCCAGGTGATACACACTATCTGCTGACGAAACTTCTGAAGATCGATGCTGGGGACAGTGTAAACCTGACCACGATCCACATGAGCGCCCACACCGGCTCTCACATCGATGCGCCCCTGCATTTCTCAGATGCAGGGCCGTCGATTGAAGCACTCGACCTGGCGGTTTTCTGGGGTAAAGTCCAGGTCGTTAGTGTGGACAAACAAAGCGGCCCTCTGAACCCGAATGATTTCGCGAGTTACGATCTGTCTCTCGCTCCCCGTGTTCTGGTACGTTCTTCTGCCAGTTCTCTTGATCAATCGGTCTTTCCATCAGCCTTCGTTTATCCCAGCCTTGAACTGGCCGATATGCTGGGCAAATTGGGAATTATCCTTTATGGGACGGATACCCCGTCCGTAGATCCCGAGGACAGCAAAACCCTCGAGGGACACAAGGCATTGAATCAAAATGGGATCAGCATTTTAGAGTGGCTAAATCTGGGCGGAGCAGAGGATGGCCTTTATGAGCTAGTCGCTCTACCGTTAAAAATCGCAGGAGGTGATGGAAGTCCCGTACGAGCCGCCTTGAGGTATATACCCTAGCGGCCCGATCGTAATCGCTAATATGGTTGGCGGCCTCACCCCTTGAGTTCGCGCAATCATGTTCGCAATGCGATTGCCTAATGTAAGGTGTTTTGCGGCGATCAGCCTTCTAAGGCGACGGGTTTCCCCATAATTGACCCTTCGGTAGCGGTTCGAGTGCCTTGACTAAGCTCGATAAAAGAGCCAGTATTGCTTAGGAATTTAAGGCATAATCGACACTTATTTTTCAGTCTCGCGAGATAGAGCACCGTATATCCCATGACATCAACCTCTCGGCAGGATTAAGGAATATTGATGACTGTAGACAACTCTTACGGAATGACATATGCTCGTCACCTGGACGATGTCGACAACTTAAGAGGTTTTCGTCAGAAATTCCTCGTCGAAGATCCAGAACTTATCTATGTCGATGGCAATTCCCTCGGCCGCTTGCCCAGAGCGACAAGAGAGCTGATACGCGGTGTCGTGGAACACCAGTGGGGAGAGCGATTAATCAGGAGTTGGAACGAGGGATGGTTTGAGCTACCTGAACGAGTCGGAGCAAAGCTCTCCAAACTTATTGGTGCCCAGGAAGACGAAGTCATAATGGCTGATTCGACTTCGGTGAACCTATTCAAGCTCGCCCTGGCAGCCTTGCGGTTTCAATCAGGCCGGACGAAGATAATAACCGATGATCTCAATTTCCCATCTGATCTGTACATTCTCCAGAGTGTCGTAGAGCTGGCAGGAGCGGCGTGTCAGCTGGTTGTTGTACCCTCTCAGGACGGGATTCATGGGGACATCTCCGGTTTGAAGTTGGCCGTTGACGACAAGACTGCTCTTCTAACCCTATCCCATACAGCATTCAAGAGCGGCTACACCTATGATATGGTCGCGGTCACCGAACTGGCGCACAGGGCTGGCGCATTAATGCTCTGGGACACGAGCCACTCGGTTGGGGCTATGCCGATTGATCTAGGTCAGTCGGCCGTCGATATGGCCATTGGCTGCAGCTATAAGTATTTGAATGGAGGACCGGGAGCTCCAGCTTTCCTCTATGTCCGTCGCGATCTCCAGGATCAGATTGGTAATCCGATATCGGGGTGGATGGGCCAGAAGAATCCCTTTGATTTTGACTTGACCTACCAGCCGACGACCGGGCTTCGACGGTTTCTTAGTGGAACACCGCCTATCTTATCGTTGGCAGCGTCCGAGATAGGGATCGATATGCTGCTAGAGGCTGGTGTTGATAATATTCGGGCTAAGTCGATCCAGCAGAGCGAATATTTCATCAAAATGTGGGAAAATAATCTATCCCATCTAGACTTCATCCTGAAGTCGCCACGCGACCCATCTCGGCGAGGATCTCACGTTACATTGGGTCACCCCGAGGGATGGCGCATTAACAGAGCGCTTATTGAAGATAAGAAGGTTATTCCAGATTTCCGACGGCCCGATAATATCCGCCTTGGATTCGCGCCTCTCTATAATTCTTTTGCAGACGTCTATGAAGTATCTGAGAGTTTGCTCGAGGTGGTAGAAAAGGGTTTATACGAGAAATATTTAGAGGAATTACCAGAGGTAACATAGGAAGTAGCATGTAGCAAGTAGCATGTAGCAAGTAGCAGGTGCTTGACAAAGCTTCGTCGCCTGAAGCTGGTTGGCTCAACTTCGTTGACCTTGGGTTGTTAGTTGTTAGTTGCTGGCCGTTAATTTATTCTCTGACCGAAATATTGACAATATAGATGCTCCGCACCGGAGGAAGCGTCTAAAATGACGCGAGAATGAACCATATCGATAGTTTTCTGACCTCGGCCGGTCGCGTGATTTACACTTTCCCGGTTCGCGCCTTTCCCGGTCTCATGGCTAACATATATGTTATCGGCGATGGTGACTCAAAGGTATTAGTCGACTGCGGATCAGGCATGGATAAGTCCAATCAGGACTTACTCGATGGTTTGGAGGCATTAAGC
>JAUVOB010000127.1 GCA_030599405.1 Chloroflexota bacterium
CTCCGGACTGCGCGCTGCTCCGGTTATTGGAATCAGAACCAGAAAACGTCCATCTCCAACCCCACCACCAACCTGGGCCAGCCAGAAGGCATATCGGTGGAATAATGACCAAAATAAATTTGAAGAAGGCTGGCTGAGTTGCCCCAAGAAGCCACATGAGAATTAGAGGAACGAAAATAGTCAAAAGCAGCGTAGGCGTATAAGGCAGTCCTCTGTTTGTCTGGCGACGGCCGAACCACACACCCAACACGGCAAGAGCTAAAAAAACAGGAAGCAGCCACTTAGCGACGGGCTCTTCGATAGTAGATCCGAAGGTTGACCAACGCAGACCATTGAACAGAAATTCCGGTAATGGGGATCGAAACGGTGGTCTGTCACCGGCTTGTTGCCAGTAAATTGGCATCCAGGGCAAGTACAGCAGGAAAGTAGCCAACATCATCCCTATCCATCGACCAACTGGCTTGGCGACGGGAATGGACAAGGAGCTGTCTCGCTTCTGGTCGTCTCTCGATCTGCGCTGATTTATAACCCAGATGAGAAAGATGAGGTTCTGGGTCACAAGGACCGCCGGAAAGAAATAGTGGGTGTAAAGACCTGCGACAGCCGATAGGACGTAGGCAACCGCCAATCCAATCTTCTTGCACCCACCTTGCAGCCACATCACTTGAAGCAGTGTTGATAATATGGCCAGGAATGCCAATAACTCATACATACGAGTTTCCTGGCTGTAATATATGAGCGCCGGATTGATGGCCACAAAGATACCTGCCACCAACGTGGGCGCATATGCCCTTGATCCGATGAGTCGTCTACCGAGCGCCATAGTCGTTGCGACAAGGCAGATGCCGGTAATAGCCGACAACGCTCTTAGCGCTAATTCGGTTTCTCCCAGGAACTCCCGCCAGCCACGCAATACCAAATAATAAAGGGGTGGATGTATATCACTTGCCGTACCCTCAATGATCAGGTCAACAGACCTCTCGCTGAGGCGAGCACTGTTGCCTTCGTCATTCCAAAAGGATTGGACTTCAATCTGGTGAAATCTTAGGGTCGCGGCCAATATGAGGATCATAATGGCTGCGATTAGAAATCGATTTCGCCTCATGTCCTTAGCTGTCACGTCTTGGCGATAGATACCCCAAGAGAAGGTAGAACAGAACGGCGCCACTGGAAAGGGCCAGGACCGACCGAAAGTTCTGTTGGGTGAATGTTAGCTGGGACTTTTCAGAGGTTGCTTCGGTGCTGGATGCATAATCTGACAACGCAGACCAGGCCGGGGAAGGTGAAAAATCAGGCTCTAGAAGCCTGAAATAATACCAGGGCTGGTCTATTTCCGCGTCAGAGGGTCGTTTGAAAAACCAGTAGTTGACCACGCCGGCCCATGGCCATTCGCGTTGGGCTCGCTGATAGGCCTGAACCGCGTACTTGGCTTGTTCCGCGTCGCTAACCCGGCCATATGGATCATCCATAAACTCAGGAACTGTATTCCAACCCGCCTCACTAACCCAGATAGCCTTGTGCGCATCCTCATTAGCTACCATCATATCCCGAAGAAGGATCACGTGGGCGTAATTGATGACAGTTGGCCTCAGGCGCTGGTCTGTTGGTCCTGACCATAAACCATAACCTTGGGCGGACAATACATCGAAACACTCAGCCGCTCCGGCATCGTACATGCGCTGCAGGAATATCAAATCATTTAGGTCCCGGTCGTCCAGAGCGATTGTCGGAGACAGCGCGCCAGCCAATATAACCGAATCGGGATCTACTGCCTTGGCCCGCCTGTACCCGGCGCACAAAAGATCGGTGAATGCCTCTGGATCGACAGGTTGCTCACCCCATTCTGGATAGATATTCGGCTCGTTCCAGAGTTGATAATAGCGGATGCGGCCTTGGTAACGGCTGACCACCGCTTCGACAAAGTCTCCGTAGTCATCCAAACTATCTGGGGGAGCATGGGTTCCGATTGTGTCAGTAAGGGTACGGGTCCACGCCGGTGGATTGTCGAGTCGGGCGATGATTTCGATATCGTATTGTTCGGCCAGGTCCACGATGTTGTCGTATTTATCCCATGAATCGACTCCCTCGGGATCGTTACGCCTGTCAACAAAGTCGCTTTTGCCATGAATCTCGATGTCCTCCCACGGAAATTGTTGCCGGATGAAACCGAATCCGGCACCGTGGAGCATGCTTAACACCTCCTCGCGAACTTCCAGGAGCACTTCCTGCTCTAAGAAGGTGTTCATACCGAAGGGTGAAACATCGGCCAGAGCGATATCCTGGTTGGGCGCATGGTCGGGCTGAGGGCGGACGGACGAATAGAGCCAGTGAATGACACCTCGCAGCTGGGCCGGCACTGTTTCCTCACCGGTGAGATCGTATAGCGAATTAGCGCTGGGCCATAAAGCAACGATCATGACGACGATGGCTGCTATTGCCAGTAATTGCCGGATACGCTTTCGTGACATCGGTCACAATTATACCCCACCCTCGACGAATACCGTTCAGGCGTACGGAGGGCATGATTGTCCGGCCTTTTTTCATATGATAAACTCACTACAGGATATCCAAGCAACACCTAGGGAAAAGGAACTGAGTTCCCCTGTTTAGGCATCCATTTCGAACTTCTTACGCGTTCGAACCAGGTATTTCAGTGGCAAGTGCCGCTGTTGTCATCTTGCGAGCAATTAGTGCAATACCACTGTCGACAGTGCGCGTTACGATGAAACAAAAAGGCTATCCAATACCCGCGTTAGTTCAGCTGATACGTCGAAACTCCGTCCCGCTGTTTAAAACACCAAGACCCGTCACGCCTCACTTTACTTCAATCACCTGCCCGTCAATCTTTGTGAGCCTGTATCTATGAGGAGTCAGTCACCATGCTAACCAACATCGAGAAGATCCTCTTTCTGTTCTTGGTTCTCGTCTCGGGGTATGCCGCCTTCCTCACATTCCGGATGATGTTCCGTTCGATCGGCCGGGGTCAGGGTGAGATCTCCCGTGACGATCCGTGGCAGCGCATTAAGGCATTGGTTACCGGCACCATCTTCCAAGGCGGCATCATCCACCGCCGCCGTATCGCCTCTCTGTTTCACTACGGCGTGGCCTGGGGCTTTATCTTTTACATGTTGGTGAACCTGATAGACATTTTGGAGGGTTTGATCAGCGGCTTCGTGTTTCCAGGAGACAATACCTTTGGGGATATCTATAGACTCCTCGCGGATGTTTTCAGCGTCGCGGTGTTTATCGGCGTTGCCTATTTTCTGCTCCGGCGATTTGCGGCTCGCGACACTGCCCTGTCCGTTCGCGGCAACGTCAAGCTTGATCCCAAGGCAATCTCAGGAATTCCGAAGGATTCCTTGATCGTCGGTGTTTTTATCTTACTACACGTTGGATTTCGCTTCTTGGGACAGACTTTCCTAGTAGCAATGGAGGGAGCTGACAGCTGGCAACCCTTCGCCAATCTTATAAGTAATTTATGGTCTGAACTAACTCCGGTCGCGTTGGATGTGGGCTGGCATATCTGTTGGTGGCTGGCTCTCGGCCTGATCTTAGCCTTCATCCCGTATTTTCCTTACAGCAAGCACGCCCACTTGTTTATGGGACCGATCAACATCGCCACCCGGCCGAAAAGAAAGGCTCTGGGTGCATTGGAATCACTAGACTTTGAAGATGAGTCAATTGAACAATTCGGCGCCGCCCGGCTGACTGACCTAACCCAGACCCAGATCCTGGATGCATTTGCTTGTATCATGTGTAACCGTTGCCAGGATGCCTGCCCGGCGTATACAACTGGAAAAGAACTATCGCCAGCCGCATTGGAGATTAATAAACGATACCATCTCAGGGCAAATATGGGGAAGCTGGCATCCGGTCAGGAAGAGGAAGCCTTGCTGCTCGATTATGGTATGAGTGAGAGTGCCGTTTGGGCTTGTACAACTTGTGGAGCATGCATAGAGGCCTGCCCGGTAGGCAATGAGCCGATGTTTGATATTTTGAATATGCGGCAGAACCAGGTGCTGATGGAAAGCACATTCCCGCATGAACTGCGTGGCGCGTTCAATGGTATGGAGCGACTAGCTAATCCCTGGGGTATGACCGAAGATCGAATGGCCTGGACAGCACCTCTCGACTTTAATGTTCCCACCGTTCAAGAGAACCCTGATTTCGACATACTATATTGGGTGGGTTGTGCCGGCGCCTTCGATCCGAGCGCCCAAGAGATAGCGCAGGCGATGGCCACGTTGTTACACAGCGCTGGCGTCAACTTCGCCGTTTTGGGAAATGATGAGACATGCACCGGCGACAGCGCGCGTCGTGCCGGCAATGAATATCTGTTCTACGAAATGGCCATGATGAACATCGAGACCCTCAAGGGTGTTGGCGCAGATAAAAAACCTATCGTTGCCACCTGCCCTCATTGTCTGCATACCATAGGGAGAGAATATCCGGAACTCGACGGTCAGTTTGAGGTCATTCACCATACTCGACTGATTACTGACCTCATTGCGGAGGGGAAACTCAGTCTAAATAAAAAACAGGTCTTGGAACAGACCACCTTCCATGATCCATGCTATTTAGGCCGCCATATCGGTGAATTCGATGCCCCTCGCGAAGTACTACGTGCAGCGGGAGCAAACCCACTGGAGATGAATCGCACCCGTGAAAACTCTTTCTGCTGTGGAGCTGGGGGCGCCCAGATGTGGAAAGAAGAAGAACACGGCGAGCGTACTGTGAGCATGGATCGTTTTGAGGAAGCTCAGGCCACTGGTGCTGCAATATTGGCCACCGGCTGTCCCTTTTGTGCTATCATGATGAAAGATGCTAACACTGAGGTCGGAGATGTGATGGAGGTGAGGGATATCGCCCAGGTCGTTGCTGATGCGTTATCATAGGTCCGTCACAAATGGAATCACGAATGAGACAACCCTTTTCAAATAACTATCCAAAACCGATCTTCTTCTGCGGCCTCTTCCTGGCTCTGATAGTGACGGCCTGTCAATCTGGTCCGTATGAGGAGACCTTCGACAAGACGGGAAAGTGGGGCAGCGGCAGTTCAGCCGATGTTGAAGGGCAGGTTGACAATAGTGTTTACGAGCTGCTGGTTAAAAGCAACAGCGGTGTCTACCTGGCTACAGCCGGTGAATCTTTCGATGATGGCGTCTATGAGGTTGAAGCCACCCAAGTTGCAGGTCCGCTCAATAACGGATATGGCTTCTTGTTTAAGGTGGATGAAGAAACGGATTCCTTCTACGTATTTGAAATAAGTGGTGATGGGTGGATATGGATCGGACGGTGTGCTGACTTATGCGAATCAGAACAGGTCGCTCTGGTCGGTGGAGACTGGTTCCGATCGCCTGCGGTTAATCACGGATTGCAGGCCACAAACGGCCTTCGCGTTGTCGTCGATGGGACATTAATGACATTCTATGTCAATGGTGTTGAGGTCGGCCGCACCTCAGACGATCGCTTGACAGAAGGCGACATCGCCGTTATGGTTGAAGCCCTGGGCGAGAGTGGCGTTCGGGTCATTTTCGACAATTTTCGATACACACC
>JAUVOB010000101.1 GCA_030599405.1 Chloroflexota bacterium
CCTCAACCGCGCTTTGTAGTGGTGGACCTCCGCTGCCGAAATAGAGACCAAATAACTCATCAAAGACGCTGAAGTCGGTTGATTCTTTGATTAATGTGGCCCGAAGCGACTCGCGAAAGAGCGCTCTGTCGGCCACGCCTAGGACGCTCACCGCATGCAACGCATCCATCGATTCGGCCAGGGATACCCTAACTCCCGCCATTCGCAGACCTCGGACGAACTCGACGATCCGGTTATCCATTCTCCCGTCCAAGATGGCCTCGACCCGGGCGCTCACCAAGCAGGCGGTTCGCCTTCTTCGTGTCCGCTTCGTACTTGAGTAACACAGTCAGTGTTTTGCGCATGGTTTCCCCGTCGATGCTGCTGGCATTTAGCGTCACAAGGGCGCGAGCCCAATCCAGAGTCTCGCTGACGCTCGGAACTTTGCGCAAATCCATTTGTCTCAACTGTTGGACCACCTCAACCGCCTGTTTGGCTAATTGCTCATTCAGCTCGGGAACCTTTAAGCGCACAATATCGAGCTCTGCCTCAAGTGAAGGATAATTAATATACAGATAGAGGCATCGACGCTTAAGAGCTTCACTCAGATCGCGTGTATTGTTGCTGGTTAACAGGACCATCGGCTGATGAATGGCCGAAATGGTTCCGATTTCCGGGATACTCACCTGGAAATCACTCAGCACTTCAAGAAGGAACGCTTCAAACTCGACATCGGCCCTGTCTATTTCATCAATCAGGAGCACGACTGGTTCCTCCGACATGATCGCAGTCAGTAATGGTCTCGGAAGTAGAAACCTCTCCGAGAAGAACACGTCCTCTTCTTGAGCCAGTCGCTCAGCCGCCTCCGACAGGCTTTCGGCCGTATTCAGCACTTCTCGAAGCGTGTCACGCAATAGCTGTGTGTAGAGCATTTGCTTGGCGTACTCCCACTCATAAAGAGCCTTGCTTTCGTCGAGACCTTCGTAGCACTGTAAGCGCACCAGGGGACGACCGGTAGCGCCGGCCCATGCTTTGGCCAATTCCGTCTTGCCAACCCCGGCTGGCCCTTCGGCGAGGACCGGCTTTCCTAGAGACTGGGCAAGGTAGACGACTGTGCTTATTTCATCTGAGGCGATGTACTGTTGTTGGCCAAGGCCATTTTCTACTTGATCGATATCTCGAAACATAAGAATCCCAGGAATCCGCAACTTGGTTCAATCTACTCAAAGTCTTTGACTATCGGCTGCTCCCCATTAAGCCCATTCATTGTAGGTGCTATAGGGTGAATGGTAAAGAAAAACCGAACGCAGGCTCATCTCGAGCTTACATTGTATGCCAGATAGGTTAATGTCCGAACGTGCCTGAAGCCAAGACCCCGATATAGTTGGATCGCCGGGTAGTTTTCGGACCAAACCCCGATTGTGACCTTATCAGTGCCTTGATCCGCCGCCATTCTAAGTCCGTTCCCTAATAGGAATCGTCCAAGCCCACGGCCTTGGTGACTTTCGACGACGCCGAGCGGTTCAATTTCTGCCGTCTTTGGTTCTGGCCATCGTAACCAGATGAAACCGACAGGCATCTCTCCCTCCATCAAGAAGGTAATACTATCATCATCCTCCATATCAGCGGACACTTCATCGTCACTCAGGTACGGCTGGTACCAGGCGAGGTTGGTGAAGGAAGATTCGTATAGTTCGCGGAACCGCTTGATTGCTAGAGAACGCTGGTAGGATTGCAGCCGGTATCCATCGGGTGCAAACACCGGTCCGAGCTCGGAAAGGTCGTCCATGTCCATCCTCCACTCCTCGTGCTCGACCTGGAATCCATTCCTTTGCAAAAACCGTGCCACATGGCTCTCTAACGAATCAACGGCGTAAGTAATCTGGTGCACGTCACCACTCCCTGGCTCTTTTATGATGTGCTTGAGCAAATGGCTTCCCAGACCTCTTCTCCTATTAGCTGGAGCAATGCCACCTCCCAAATCAAACAAGCCTTTCAGAGCAGGAACAGGAGCCAATGTCGCGTAACCTTTGATTTGGCCATCCACCACGAGAATCCAGGTTTTACCTCCAGCGTACTCATGGATACTCAGACGTCGGGCCAGCTGGTTGTCGCTAAGTACCTCGCCGGTTTCTAGTACGTTGTAAACATCCACCAGAGCGCCAGCATCGGAAGATTGATATCGGCGGACCTTATTCAATTGCTATTCTCCGTATAGCCGGTCTCGTCTCTCTTGGATAAACCATGTCTTAATGATTTCAAGCGATCTCTCATGCATTGTTACGAGTGCGTGTTTAGCGATCGTCTCAAGCAGCCGATCGATTCGTGCGCCTTTCCGGATGGAGGTTTCCTATCGATAAGTGCGGCTAATGCACCAGTTGCCTTCAGCTTTTCTCTTACCACAATGATTCTACTTCATTCGCTGAAATCCACGCAGCTTTTGCCCTACCGGGTCGCTTAGACTAAGATCGACATTGATGTATCCGATTCTTGCTCGTTATGGTCCATTTCTTATATACAGCTACGAATTCGTTCTGGCCATTGGAATCGGCGCATGTATCGGATTAGCGGCCTGGTTAACAAGAGAAAAACGCCAGCTGCGTATACCTTTGGTTAACGCAATTCTCATTTCAGTCCTTCTTGCCATGGTGGGAGGGCGCATCGTCTTTGTCTTGGCGGAGTGGTCCTATTATGTGGAGGAGCCTGGTGAGATATGGCTGGTATGGCGAGGGGGTCTCAGTTATCATGGGGCGCTTATCGTTGGTCTGGTTAGTCTTTGGGTTTGGACGATATGGCGGAAACATTCATTCAAAGATTTCACCGGATTTCTGGCGCCGGCGCTAGCCTTGATCAGCGTTTTCGGGTGGTTCGCTTGCTGGCTTGAAGGCTGTGCATACGGTAAGGAAACGGCTCTTAGTCTGCTATCGGGTGATCTACCGGACAGTTATGGTGTCTTCAGCGTGCGATACCAGACCCAAATGATGGGTTTGATACTGAGCGCTCTACTCTTTTCGGTCGTATTACTCTTGTATAGGCGTCTAAGGCCTCTGCAGCTCTTTTGGCTTACGGTAGGTGGGCTGGCAGTCGGTCGATTGATCGTCACATTGTTTCGCGGAGATGAAGCACCTATGATTGGGACTTTTCGGGTAGATACAATAACTGATGGGCTGATGGCGCTAGCGGCCTTGATTAGTCTGGCCGTCATTTCTCGTCCCAGCTTCGCAAGAAGATCATAGCAGTACGGGGTCACTAAATACAAAAACTGGAAACGTATACCCGATAATTCGTTTATGAACCAAGTAAGTTGTAAGAAATGAAAGTGAAAATTGGGCTTGTCCAGCTCAACCCAAAATTGGGCGATGTTCAGAGCAATTTGGACCAACACCTCCAGAAGATCGATGAAGCTGCCAATCAAGGCATCGATCTTCTCATCTTTCCTGAATTATCACTCACGGGCTATCGTTTGAGAGACCTGGCTTACGATGTATGGATACGTCCAGATTCATCCGATCCAATATTCAGCCAATTGCTGGAAGCTAGCCGTCAGATAGATCTGGTCTTTGGATTTGTCGAAGCAGATGTGCGGGAGACATTCCATATCGCTTCTGCCTATCTCTCTGGCGGAGAGTTGATCCATCTACATCGCAAAGTCTATCTCCCGACTTATGGCATGTTTGATGAAGCGCGCTATTTCGCCTGGGGAGATACAGTTAGGGCCTTCGACACTCAATTCGGACGAATTGGTCTGCTGATATGTGAAGATTTCTGGCACGTCAGCCCACCTTATCTTCTTTGGCTCGACGGGGCTGATATTCTCATATTTACTTCGGCATCGCCGAGTCGCGGTGTGGCAACGGAGCAGAAGATAGGTAGCGCTAAATGGGTTGAGCACATTAGCCAAGCTTATGCCAGTATTTTTACCAATTACGTGATTCATTGTAATCGTACAGGATTTGAGGACGGCGTTAACTTCTGGGGAGGTAGCACGATTTTTGATCCCGAGGGGAACCTTGTTGTCCAGGGACCCTACTACGAAGAAGCTCTGGTTATGGCTCAAATTGACCTAAACCAGATTCGGCGAACCCGTATAAAGCTGCCCCTTCTTCGCGATGAACGACCGTCGCTGACCCTACGCGAGTTGACCCGGATAACTGAGAACGAACAGTAAAAGTGGATGCTGCGACCGGTAATATCTCGTTGGTCATGCGCGAATCATCTCGATATAATCAATTAGTAAGAGGTAGCACACAGTAATGCAACTTGCTATTAGTACAGCCTCTTTGGCCAATAACACCCAAGAAGCCCTGGAACGAGCGGCCGACCTTGGATTTAAATCGGTTGAGATCAATCTAATTAACCACGAATTCGCATATGGCTATCGACGCCAGCCAAACGTCGGACTGTATCGCCAGCTTCGAGCAGAACTCGATAAATATCAGCTCACGGTATGGTCAGTATCTTCCCCAACCCTATCGCAGGAACAAATGTTTTCAGAACTCTCCCGGAAGGAGATCCTCAAAGGTGCAGCAGGCGCCGCGGGAATACTCGGCGCTAAGGTGTTTGTTGTGCAACCGGCTGACATTTTCAGCGACCAGCAATCATTCGATCGTTATATGCACGATCACAAATCACCCGCCGTAACTAAGGGGTTCGACGAAGCATGGGTACAAGTTGTAAACCGGAAGATGACCATGGCTTTGGTGAATCGTGATCACTGGATCGGAACGTTACTGACGAACCAGGCTGAACGCTTAGCATACATAGCCAATGATCTGGCGATTGGATGTGCCTTGGACATCCGCCAGGCACTAAATCGGAATAATCTAAACACCTGGCTAGAATTTGTTGGAGAACGTCTCGTCGTTGCTTACGCATACGATGTGACTGATGACGGATTGCCGGTCGCTCCAGTTGACGGCGAATGGGGAGGCTGGAGCGCAATTCTGAAGACGAGCAGACTGAAGTACCTGATTATAAGAGCCGGGATTATACAGAGCGACGAAGAGATTGTTCGGAGCCGGCGAATAATTGAAGGATTACTCGTCTGACCGAGTGATGAACCGATAGCTTTTTATCGACCATTTTGCTTAGAATCTGGAGCAATCGTGACATGAAATCAGAAGAATACCAACCTTCCGAGATGGCAGACCTAGATCTTGATTCTTTGTCTGATGATGATATTCCTGAAGGACACCGATCGGGATTTATCGCTGTGGTCGGCCGTCCAAATGTCGGAAAGAGCACGCTCATGAACGCCCTGCTCGGGCAAAAGATAGCTATCGTCACCCACCGTCCCCAAACAACGCGTATTAATCAGCTTGGTATTCTCACCCGGTCAGAATACCAGATCATCTTTGTGGATACGCCGGGTCTTACGAAACCCCGGCACAAGTTGGATGAATTCATGGTCGGAGAGGCTGATGATACGCTGCGTGATGCGGACATCGTCCTCTGGCTGGTGGAAGCGAACCATCCACCCGGAGCTGGCGACAGGTTCATAGCTAGAACGCTACGTTCTTTACCAGACAACATACAGATTGTGCTAGGCATCAACAAGGCAGACCTTCTTTCACCAGATGAAGTCCTAGAACGAACCGATGCGTATCGCGCGCACGTGCCTGAGGCCGGGTGGATTCTGTTCTCGGCTCTTCATGGCGATGGTCTGCAAACGTTACTGGAGATGCTGATCGATGCTCTTCCAGAGGGTCCCAGGTATTATCCATCTGACCAGACCACAGATAGCTACGAACGTGACATTGCAGCCGAGCTTGTGCGAGAACAGATCTTCCTCCAGATGCGCGAGGAGGTGCCCTATGGGACTGTTGTTATCGTCGAGCAATTTAAGGAACGAGAAAACGGCGTGACTTACATCGGCGCCACAATATATGTGGAACGCGAGAACCACAAAAGGATGCTTATTGGTCGCAATGGGGAGCAATTGCGTAAAATAGGGTCCGCTGCTCGGCGTGAAATCGAAGAATTGATCCAGGGCAGGGTATTTCTCGAACTGTGGGTAAAGGTGGCGCCTCATTGGCGTCATAACGAGCAAGCTCTGAAACGATTTGGGTATGGTCACTAGATCGCTTAAAGTTTTGTTTTCAGATTCTCTTGTCTCGGTTAGAGCCATCCAGACATTTTTGGTTTTTCAGACTCAGGGCACGCCAA
>JAUVOB010000078.1 GCA_030599405.1 Chloroflexota bacterium
GACAGGCCAGACAGAAAGAACTAGTGACCTTCTTTGACCTCGATTATCTCGTCGGCCACTAGACCATGGGCTTCCCGATGTACTGCCTCGGCCGCTTCCTTGCTTGGCGTTTCGCTCAGGCAAAATAAGGTTTCGTGGTCACGGCGATCACAGAACACGTTTTTTTGCCGCTATTGTTTAATCCGCACGGCACATCATCATCATCAGAACAAGTTATAATCATATAAGAAATCCAGCCGCTAGTTACCATAAATTTGGAGATGATTCGATTTTAAGGTATAGTTCCGCGTTGATTTGTGGTGCTTCCGTGAAGGCTTTGGACATATCCGAAGCTTGGTGTGGAAGCTAGTTTTGGAGAATGTGAGAGTTTTGAATAAGAAGATTTATGTTGGAAACCTGTCCTACGACTCGACCGAGCCGCAGGTGCGGGAGCTGTTTGAACAGCATGGAAAAGTTGAGTCGGTTGCCTGGATCACAGACCGTGATACTGGCCGGTTTCGCGGATTCGCCTTTGTTGAAATGGAAGAGTCCTCGGCCAACGCGGCTATCAAATCGCTGAACAGCCAGTTGATTGACGGGCGTGAATTGCGGGTTAATGAGGCGCGTCCTCAGACCGATCGTCGAAGCAGCGACCGTAACAGCAACAGGAACCGGGGGGGATACAATAGCGGCTGGTAATAATCGGCTGTAATACTTCACCTCGATTACGAAAGGGCTTCATCATAAAGATGGAGCCCTTTTTTGTTACACCATAGATTTGCAGACGGAAGCAGGCAACCTATCCGGGTACTAATCCTCCCGACTCAAGGCCTGCATCCTCTGGGCCAGGTCGATGTCAAGGGTGCTCAATGTGCCCAGATCGTGAGTGATCAGATCAACGGTGACCCTGTTATAGACATTTGACCACTCAGGATGGTGATCTATCTTGTCGGCGAATATGGCTACACTGGTCATCCATCCGATGGCCTCGGCGAAGGAGTCGAACTTAAACATCTTGTGAAGCTTATTATCCATCAATTCCCACCCAGGCAATCCCTCAAGACTCCGCTCTAGCTCCGCTTTCGTCAACTTACGTCTCGCCATTCAACACTCTCCTGTCCGCAATTTCCATCACCCACAAAGGTATCCGTTCACCAATTCGCCTGAATCCAAACTTCTCATAGAGCCGGTGAGAGGCCAAATTATCCAGCTGAGTATTTAGAGTAACACGGCTAACATCCTTACGTATGTAAGATTCCATAGCAGCTGCCATCAAGGAACTGCCCACGCCGCGCCGCTGTGCTTTGGGATGGACGGTGATACGCACCAGATGCGCGGTGTCGTTCTCGAATCCGCGGGCGCTATAGTGAAACCCAACAATACGGTCATCGAGATAGGCGACGTCGAAGCAGATGGATTGCCCGAAAGCCAATCTCAGACTCTCCCTACTGTGTCTCCATAATGGCTCAAAGGCTGCTTCCTCGATAGAGGCCATTTCGTCAAGATCGTCAGGCGTCGCCCGCCTGATCACAGCCGGGCTGTGCCCAACTGCCGGCTTATCCATGCCAAACTTGACATAAGTGACGATCCAGTTTACACGCTCGAATCCCATGTCTGTCAACCAGGCGCTGGGCCAATGATCGGCAGGCAACCAGCCCAATTCAGTGACCCCATCAGCAGCCATCTGAACCCGAACATGCCTTATCATCTCGGCAAATATCTCATCGGGCTTGATCTCTTGGCTTGCTGCTGCCAATCGAACCCATGCTGCGGGAGGAGGATCGGCCGCGGCCGCAAGACAGGCTATGATATCGCCAGGTGATCCGTCCTCAATCTGTTCACAGATCCAGAAACCTGGCTTGCCTAACCAGTCTGAAGGATAACTCCAGTCGGCGTGTCTATGCTCGAATCCTGCCTTCTTAAACAAGGCAGAGATACGGCCTGCATCACCCCTGGTAGCTCTGCGGTATACCTGCTTGCTCGAGCTTGCTATTTCCATAACGCTAATGTACACTAACTCATCATCTAATTCAGACCATTATCGTAGCACGAGGATAGATGGACGAGCAAGGGAGAGACCGAGCCTTAGAGAATGCCATCGCCGGAATCCAGAAACGGTTTGGCGAGGGTTCGATCATGCGCATGGGAGATGCACAGCATCTCCAGGTGGAGGTTATACCAACTGGTTCTCTTGCTCTAGATATTGCCTTGGGTGTGGGTGGTTTGCCGCGTGGACGAGTCATTGAGATATACGGTCCGGAGGCTTCTGGAAAAACTACCTTAGCCCAGCACGTTATTGCCGAGGCTCAGAAACAGGGTGGAATCTGTGCATTCGTTGACATGGAACATGCCCTGGAGCCCAATTACGCCGCCCGATGCGGCGTCGTCGTTGAAAATCTCTACGTTTCACAACCCGATACCGGCGAACAGGCTCTTGAGATAGCTGAAGCGTTGATTCGCTCAGGCACTATGGACGTCGTTGTTATCGATTCGGTCGCCGCCCTAGTGCCGCGAGCTGAGATCGAAGGTGAAATGGGAGATACCCATGTCGGTCTTCAGGCGCGCCTAATGTCACAGGCATTGCGAAAACTGTCTGGTGTGATTAAGCAGACCAACACAGTGGTTATTTTCACCAACCAGTTGCGAATGAAGATAGGCGTGATGTTTGGCAGCCCAGAAACGACCAGTGGAGGAAATGCCCTCAAGTTTTATGCCACTGTTCGACTTGATATTCGCCGGATTCAGGCTCTCAAAGCTGCCGGAGAGGTCATCGGAAATCGAACAAGGGTCAAGGTGAAGAAAAATAAAGTCGCACCTCCTTTCACCGAGTGCGAATTTGACATCATGTACAACCAGGGCATCTCAAAAGAAGGCGATCTTCTCGACCTGTCAGTAGCCTATGGGCTAGTTGATAAGCGCGGTTCTTATTTCCGCTATGGAGATACACTGCTAGGTCAAGGTCGAGAAAACGCGAAAAATTACCTGGCGGAAGATCCAACGACTTCCTCCGAGCTGGAAAACATAATCAGGCAGGAAGCTGGTCTGGCGCCAATGGCAGCCTCCTCGGAGTTAGAGGCGACGGTGGTCTGAATCAAGATGATGGTAGACACAACGGCCATGACAGACGTCTCTTCAAAGGGCGATTGACTCGTCAAAGAGGGATAATTAGCCAGCTAGTACAAAACTGTTCGCAAGCCTGTCAATGATAATTGATAGGAACTTTTAATCGGATTATGAAATTGAGATCAAGCTCGATCATAACTTCCGCTTAAGTAAACTTTAATAAGCTGTTTGTGAACTCTCGAATCAACTAGCGTGGTAGATCGCAGCTTACTCAGAGCTGCGATTTCGAGATACTGTTGAAAGCCGTGGTTGTCTGCCACGGCTTTTTTCATTTTGGCAACGATCTAAACGTTCGTGGAAGGAAATTGGAAACGATCACGGATCTTCAGCCTCAAAAGCGTAATAAGGACCGGCTGAACGTATTCATTGACGGCGAGTATGCCTTCAGTGTCAGCTCGATGCTCGGTTCCAGCCTAAAAGTTGGCCAGCGTTTGACGGCTGACGAGGTAAGGAAGATCAAAGTAAGCGATTCGTTCGACAAAGCAAAACAGATGTCATTCAGGTATTTAAGCTATAGACCAAGAAGTACGGCCGAAGTAAGAAACTATCTTCACGGCAAGGGGTTCGATCCTATGGTGGTCGATCGTGTTGTCGACCAGCTGTTACACCGGGATTACCTGGACGATGTCGCATTTACGCATTATTGGATTGACCAAAGACAAACACATAGCCCCCGAGGAGTTCTGGCTTTACGACACGAACTTCTCAAGAAAGGCGTACCCCCAACGCTTATTGATGCGGCCGTCGACGAAGTTGATGAAAAGGACGCTGCACTGCGTGCCGTTGAGAGAAAAACCGATCGCTGGGCAAAGCTACCAAAGCAACAGTTCCGGCGAAAAATTAGCGGATTTTTGGAACGACGTGGATTTAGCTACACCATAATACCTGAAGTAGCTGAGATCGTTTGGCTCTCCCTCGAAGAGGGCCACTGAGCTTTAAAAACATCTCACTAAGGAGAGATTGAATATGGATACAGGATCAATTGTAGGCCTGCTTATCGGCCTAATTGCCGGAGGTGCGATCGTTGGCGTCGTCCTCTGGCTAATCTTAAAACCACGTACGGAAGCAGAATATGAGAGGTTGCGAACGGAAACCTCGGAAACGAGACAGACGGCCGAAAGAGAAGCAAAATCGATAATATCCGCAGCCCAGGAGGAATCAAAAGCCACGCGTTTGGAGGCCGATAAGGTTATCGAGCAGCGTTATAAGGATCTGGCTCGCGCGGAGGAGCGAATCGATAACCGGCAGACGAGCCTTGATCAACAGGTTCAGAAACTGGAATCTCGAGAGCAGGTGTTGAGTAAACGCCAGAGCAATCTGGATAAGAAGAAGAACAGTCTCGATAAGCTCCAGGAGGAACGCTTAGTCGAGCTTCAGAGAATAGCTGGCATGACAACCGACGAAGCTAAGCAGCAATTGCTGGATGCCGTGGAGGCTGATTCCCGTCAAGATATGGCTCGCATCATCCGGGAGATCGAAGACAAGGCCAAAGAAAACGCCGAGGAGAAAGCTCGCGAACTGATCGCCCTAGCCATTCAGCGAGTAGCCAGTGAGCATGTATCGGATGTGACCGTTTCAGTGGTTCCTCTGCCCAATGACGAGATGAAAGGCAGGATTATCGGTCGGAACGGACGTAATATTCGGTCGTTTGAGATGGCTGCTGGTGTGGACGTTGTTGTCGACGACACGCCTGAGACCGTAACCATATCAAGCTTCGATCCGATCCGCCGTGAAGTAGCCCGAGTGGCGATGACTAAACTGATAGTAGATGGCCGGATTCACCCTGCCAGAATCGAAAAGGTCGTGGATACGGCCCAGTCTGAGGTCGAAAAGCAGATCCGGGAAGCAGGAGAGCAAGCAGCCTACGAGGCCAATGTTCACGGTCTGCATCCAGAGATCTTAAAGATGCTAGGACGCCTCAAGTATCGAACATCTTACGGTCAGAACCAGCTGCACCACGCCGTGGAAGCGTCAAAGATTGCATCCGTCCTCGCCGCCGAGCTTGGCGCCGATGTAAATATCTCCAAGATGGGCGGTCTTCTCCATGATCTTGGAAAGGCGATGGATCACGAACAAGAGGGCACGCATGCTCTACTCGGGGCTGAGTTCGCAAAACGATTCAAAGTTTCTAAACCCGTCGTAAACGCAATCGCTTCCCATCATCACGAGGAAGAACAAGATTCGGTCGAGTCTATCATAGTCGAAGCCGCGGATGCGATTTCCGGCGCTCGTCCGGGAGCTCGAAGGGAAAGCTTAGAGAATTACATTAAGCGGGTTAAGACCCTGGAAGATATCGCTACTTCGTTCGATGGCGTCGAGAATGCCTATGCGTTGCAGGCGGGTCGAGAGATACGCATCTTAGTACGTCCAGGAGCTATCGATGACTTGGGCGCGATTCGTTTATCCAAGGATATTGCTAAGACTATTGAAGAAAGCATGCAATACCCAGGTCAGATTCAGGTGACGGTTGTTCGAGAGACGAGAGCGGTCGGTTTTGCAAAATAGATTCAGACGGTCGCGGTTCTCGTCGATCGATCATTTGAGGAAGAGTTCGAGCATTGCATTTATCTTTACATAAAGACAAAGCAAGCTCTTATAACATTACAGGTATAGAAATGCGCAGACCAATCATCGCTGGTAATTGGAAGATGAACAAATCAGCTGCAGAGGCTGTTGATTTTGTACGGGATATTCGCCGGGATTTGAATGCGATTACTCTAGCTGACAGCGTTGTCTGTCCCCCGTTTATAGCCTTGCAATCTGTGTCCGAAGTGCTGCAGGCGACACGAATCGGCGTCGGAGCACAGAATATGCACTTCGCAGAAGCTGGCGCGTATACTGGTGAAATATCGACCTCCATGCTAAAACCGTATTGCCAATACGTTATTCTGGGCCACTCAGAGCGAAGGGCCTACTTCGCTGAGACTAACGAAGATGTAAACAAGAAGGTCAAGGTTGCCCTCCAATCAGGGCTGACGCCGATCGTATGCGTCGGCGAGAGCCTCGAACAAAACAAGGCAGGCTTGACACATTCTTTTGTATCGGAACAGGTGCAAGCTGCCTTAGCCGGGTTATCAGCTGATGATGTGAATGGCTGTATAATCGCCTATGAACCAATCTGGGCCATTGGCACCGGTCTATCGGCTTCGGTTGAAGAGGCTGGCCGGATCATCGGGCTTACCGTTCGTGGCGCGCTATCGACCGCGTTTGGCGAGGATACCGCCCAGACAGTCCGTGTTCAATACGGTGGAAGTGCAAATCCTGAAAATATTGGGGACTATATGCGTCATCCAGATATCGATGGTGCACTCGTCGGCGGTGCAAGTCTTAAGCGGGATTTCGTTGAGATGGTACGCATTGCCGCTGAGGTCAAGGGTATACCCGCTTAAATTGAGAACGTGATCGAAACCCTGATGCCTATATGGTGGGTGATTTTTGCCATCCCCGTCCTGGTTTTGTTGCAGCGATGGTTGCATCGGCACATCCATGGCCTTGCTTATCTTATTACCGGAAAACGGAATTGGGCCGTTCTATTGTACGCCATCGTTCTTTTTCCAGGCGTTCTTCTTCACGAGATCAGCCATTGGATTGCGGCCAACTTGCTTGGCGTGCGGACGGGCTCGTTTTCCGTGTTGCCAAAAACGAAAGCCGACGGCTCAATCCAACTCGGCTATGTTGAGTACTACAAATC
>JAUVOB010000367.1 GCA_030599405.1 Chloroflexota bacterium
GAACGGTGGGGTTAGGTTCACCGTAATTGACGTCGACGGGCTGGCTGTTTCAAGAGCCAAAGTTGAGTTTCCAGCCGCAAAACCTGGGTCCAGCGGCCAATAGGTAAGGCCCGGCTTCGACACGACCACAGGTTTCACATACCGATCCCCATCTATCTCCTGACGAGGGAGTCAATACCGAACATCAAGCGCTGAATATCAATCGACGCGACTGCACGCGGTCTCCATTCCTGCCGGTATCTTAATATATCAAGTGGGTGGGGAGAACGCGGAGAATCGCTTTACATAAAGTAGAACAAGACAGCGTTACTGATCGTCCGTTTAGGCCAGGAAGAGGCTAGAGAAAATAATCGGAAGTGATTGAGGATCGATAAGGGGTATCATGCCGGCGACCGGTCCGCGATATTGCCAGCCGAGAATGTCTATCATGACGTAATCGGCAATTGCCCATAGACCAAAACAACCGATCGCGAATAAGATAATTGCCACCGCGATAGAGATAAGAAGGCAACTCTGGGCACAATGAAAACTTCTCTCTGGTAGCGTCTGGACCTTTACCTCACCTTCTTCACCCCGGCGAACTGTCCGAATGCGCGCATTGCCATAGTCGGCCGAGTCGAGGATTTCACCGTGCCCGGTACATCCATAGGCCGAACATCTATCCCCGTACGCCCGCCAACACCTTACATGGTGCCTGGTCGCATCTTCAGGGCAAATGGCCAGATCGTCACCTGGCGCAATGGGCTCTTTGCATAGAGCACAGGCTTCGCCAATGAAGGGCGAGCGTTTGTCTACCACGACAGGTCTTATCGCCATCCAAATGCCCTCAAGATGCGGGAGTATAACCCTTTCCAGAATTCCCGCCCTTTAGCCTGATCCTGCAATCGCTTCTGCTGTTCCTTTAGTTCCTTGAAACGGCCATTCGGAGAAGCTGGCGCCTGTGGCACATGCTTTGGCAAGTCGGAGTAGCGAATCTTAAGACGAGGGCCTAGCTCGGTACCGAAAGGATAACTCTCGGTGTGCCCACATCCGAGTGTTGCGCATTTTCCGCCGTTTTGCTCCCAACATGTCCGGTGATAAAGTGTCTGGCATTTTGCGCAGAGCACCGGTGCCAGGGCTTGTGTCGTCACATTATCTTCAACGGCGCTGGCGCAAATTGGGCAACCAAGACTAAGCCTATTTGCCTCGTCTACGTCTTCAGATGTGATTCTAATCGGCTCGCCTTCGTTCATTGAACTCACTTGCAATGTACTTCTTGAAACTAACTGGTCACGGGTAAGCAGCGGTTTCCCCGTAACTTAGTTAAATCACTCATCACTCACCACACTGACATTTTACCATGAGCCAGATGCCCAGACAGGCCATGGAAACTCGTACTCATCTACCTTTGACATTCCGCGGTCCCAGCAAAAGAAACCACTATGCCGGGCTAGGGGGTCGAGCACCATCGCAATATGCCAAATCTGGGTGAAGAAGTTTTGATGGATAAACCTATCCATGCCCGACAAAAAGATACCAAAACCTGGATGTGTATGATACCAGCCAACGATGACGGCCTCGTCGTCGGGATACATCTCAGCTAACTTGTCGTTAACAAATCTCCAACTTTCTGGCGTGTATGTTACGCTCGCTCCTTGCATACGCGTGTACTTGGCTATGATTGCATCACTGATGTGAACGACGTAGCGACCATCTGGTTGCTTTTCGGGGTGGGGGCCTATGAGAACCCCTGCTACTTCGCGATCTAGTGTGCTAGCAGCATGGGTCTGGGCGGCTCTAAAAGCTGACTCGTTTACTAGAATGTCGACAGCCGTCCAAGTAGGATGATTAAACGGGCGGCGCTTGCCAAGAATCCGGAAGAACTTCTTGGTAACTTCATCGGTTGGAATGATTTCTTCGGCCGGCTCTTTAGCGTCGCGTTCCTCGAATACAGGTTCACTTTCGTCGACCGTTACCTCGGGTTCGGCCTCTTCGTCTTGGATCTCGGCCGACTCACTAATCTCTTCCAATACCTCAGCGATTTCATCCGTAGCCGGCTGAGGATCTTCGATATCAGGTATTGCTTCGCTAGTGGCCTCCATAGCGTCCGATGGGAAGATGATCAAATGCTCCAGCATCAATTCCGTTGGAGGTGCATCCAGCTCTGGGTCGTCAGCATTAATCACCGTTACAGACGCCTGGCCTTCGACCACAAGGTCAAACAAGGTATATGCCTCGAAGTCTGTCCAAACCTCCGCCTCTAAATCATCCGCGAAGCGTTGGAGCTCGGCCAGAGTACAGTCGCCAAGGGGCTTCATATTACCATCTTCGTCGACCAGAAGATCAGTCGAGGCGAGTACGACATCAAATTCCGTCTGTCCCTCGCCATCAGGCAACGTGATTGTGATTATGGCCGCGAATTCTATGGCTTGGCTATCGCTCATAAGCAATTTGTCTAAAATCTTAATTATCCGACCAAAGCGATCAGTCTATCTAAAAGCAATAATAACGTTAGCACGAGGCTGATACCACCTAGCAATACGCCCCACCATGGGCTAATGGGCGGGAGAGCGGGCCAGTCATTGGCCGGCACGTATACTTGATCACTCACCGCAGCCGGGGTGGTAGCACTATATCCGGTCTGCCAGATCGAGGCCTCGACAAGTCTCCAAGAAACGATGCTCTCGTCGCGCTCATCTGGCAGCTCATAATAACCCACCATGGGCGCGAGACTTGGCTCTGGATGTTCTGATGACGTGGAACGCCAACCGAACCAGCAACCCTCCTTGAGCACCGGATCAATGACTAACC
>JAUVOB010000147.1 GCA_030599405.1 Chloroflexota bacterium
GCACCAACGACCAAAACGACGGCATCTTTAACGGTCTCTTGCTGCCACCAGCTAATATACCCGAAGGTGTGGTACCGATCGGTATCGGGATCCGTGATAACGATTGTCTCTGTCATAAGTTATTTCAAATAAGTAAGTTATTCGCTTCTGTTCGATTCAAGCAGGCCCGGTGTCATTAGGCAGCGCGGGGAACGATGAATTGATATCCTTCTTTGCTGGAAAGGGGATGACTAACAAGCCAACATCATCGACCTCGTATCCGGGCTGCGGGCGCCGATATGAAATTCTGAGTTGCTACTAGCGAGCCATCCGGATTGAAAGCAATGCCGATACCCACGTGGGTCCACAAGGGATTCAGGAGATTACCCCGGTGATTGGTCATACTTCGAGGTTGATTCATAAAGGCATCGTGGATCTCTCTAACGGCTTGCGATGTATGAGCTCCTTCGCCGTAATAGATCCCAATGTTTTCACCGCAAGCTATGTATGATATGCTATTTTGCCCGATGCGCCGTGCGGCCGAGATCCCCTCTGGTGAAACATGAGCGACATACTGCCGTTTGAGCATGTCAGCTGAGTGACCTCTGGCAACCGCGGCTAAATTTTCATGCCATTTCAACTTGCCCGTCCCGATCCAGCCAGGGAGGTGGGAGCTACGTGCTGTGTTTACCAGCCGATACATCTCTTCTTCCATAGCCTGCAGGTCAACAGACGTGTCTCGTTGTGCACCGACAGGAGCGAGATCATCGTGGGTTACGGATATAATGGTGCGACTGGCAGCAGGTACCGGTCTGTCGGGAGGGATTTCAGACGGATGGATGGTAATAACATCTGGCATGATCGGTTGAGCGCGAGTCAATTGTTCTGCACGCGACAGCTGCTCCGCTCGCTCAATATCCTCTGGCGTTAACTCAAGCCAGTCCTTATTCATGCACAAGAGCCTTTAAATTTCACTCGGTGGATTCAGCTGCCGGTAAAACGGGAGGTTGAAGCGAGTTCGATCGGCATTCATCGTAATCGATTTCCGTTCGACATCGCCACCTTCGTCTCTTGGCCAGGTAATCTCTACATCATAGGTGAGGCCAGAATCTACGCGTACCGGTAGTTCACAGACAAACTTGCCATCCCGATCTGTGGTGCCGGCAACGTAACTCTTCACTCCCTTGCAGCTGACCCTCACTTGTAAACCGTATAGGCCAGGTCCATCGGGGTATTGTTGGACCAAAACACTAAGTTTTGTACTTGCTAATTTTTCGTGACTAAGCATTTGTCGCAATGCAACCGTTAAGCTTGGTCGAGATTGACTTGTTTGATCGGTTGGAACGACGACTGCGGATGATGGCATCGGGCTGGGTGGTGTCCGTGTTTCTTCAGTCAGCTGATCTTGGCTTATCGTGATTGTGGGCATACGGACAATCTCTGCACCGGAATCGGTATCGATCTCGATTTCTGATTCGGTTATGACCAACGGTGAGCCTGTTGTAATCGTTTGCTCCTGCGCTGATTCGTTTGGATCGACCTGGATCGTCTCACCTGATATTTCAGGGTAGCGCTCTGGGATAGGCGGTCGAAAGTGCGGGGGCATTGGGGCAATAGAACCTGAATCCGGCGACAGATCTTCCAGTGAAGGTACCGTCGATGACGGTTGGGACAGGCTCTGTATTAGCCTATCTCGCTCTGTCGCACTTCGCTGTAACTGTCGACGGACGAAACCGGCGGATCGCTTCAACACCTGTCCTGCAGGGGTATATGCGCCGGGTGGCGACGATGGATCTAGTTGGCTAATGGGATACCCGATTTTCCAGGCGTAGCAACCGATTATTAAGGCTAGCCACGATATGGGCGTAGGTTCTTCTTCAGAACTGCTACCCTGACCCACTACCTGAGCAGCCGCGGGTAAAGATGCAACCTGCTCGCTGGCAGCGATTCCGCTATCGTCCAGCAAGTCGCATAGTGTGATTCGCTGGTTTGGTTCACTTTTTACCAGATGGCCAAAATCGCTCAGCGTAACGCCGTCGAGCAAATTGGCTGAGACGAGAAGAGCCCGTGCGCGTGAATCTGTGAACAAGAAATCCGCGCTATGTGACTGGGCTAAATCTTCCGCAAGCCAATTACCTAATACTCTGGTAAAGGCCTGAATTTGCCGCTCATTCTGCAACGAGCGCACTATATTGAGGCTTGTTTCGTCCATCGATTGCTTCTACTCCATCTAGTCAGCACCAGTTATCCTAGGTGACCTTTTCTCGGACGGCAGACGCGACAGTGCATTTGCGACTATACAAATGTCCGATCTATGCAAATCTAGATAACTAGTTCGGTCTCTAGCTTATGCAAGCCTTCCCATGTTCGCATGAGCTCTTCTACATCAGAAATGCTTTCCAGGTCTACCTCCATGGCCTGCCGAAGTTCTGCATCAGACAATTTCCGATCATGTTGCCGGATCATCGGCTTCACCAGGCAGGTATTGAAGTCGCGTTCAGCTTTGGTCGCCTCGA
Source organism: Chloroflexota bacterium (assembly GCA_030599405.1). Classification (GTDB taxonomy): domain Bacteria; phylum Chloroflexota; class Anaerolineae; order Promineifilales; family Promineifilaceae; genus UBA11865. The sequence goes on from JAUVOB010000147.1 coordinate 2,496, forward strand.
GCCAGAATAAGCGACGAAGACGACTTAGTAAATCGTTATCGGCGAAGAGATCGTCGATGATTTCACCGAAGATCCGGTTGGTCTTTATGGCTATGTTGTCAAGTTTTTCAGCGTAGCTTGTTTCAAGCTCCCCATAACCACTCTCGATAACGTCAGCGGTAAATTTAATCTCAACATCGTGCTCGGCTGGATCCGCATCTAAGATGTTAATAACGAGATCTTCGCCCTGTTCGGTTGCCGCTCCATTGCCGTCGCTTGCGGTGGCTTCGGCTACCCTGGCGGCAGCACTCTCCGCCATCACCTGAGACTGGTTAAGCATGTCCTGACGAACACGATCCACTCCTTGAATTAAGATGTCCAGTATGAGGTCTTCATCTGGCAGCGCGAGCTGTTGCTCACCTTCTCTAACCTTAAAGTGGATGGATCGTTCTGGCTTTACAAGCTCATACATCGTCGCTTGGCGGCATATATGGCGGAAATTATCTCCGACTTGCCCGACAATCTCCTCGAACGCGTTCTCTAATGCTAGCTCTTTCCCAGGAACAGCTGGGATGGAGTAGGTGTATTCCTGCCCGTATGTTGCTCGGTTCAATCTGCCTAATATATCATGCGATTCTAAGGTTCGATCGAGCTCCGCGGCGATCACCTCGGCCACCTCGGGCATGAAATTAGAGACGGCTTCCTGCATGACTAGCTCAACCTGGTACATGATTCTCTTTATCGGAACTTCGATTCCGCTTGTACCCCATATCAAACTGTCATAAGTAACGTCTCTATCATCCCAGTACTCGGTTCCGTAACTGTCGAGCAGGGTCTCGACCTCACGCTGGACGGTATCTTGGACCATGCTTCTTACACCAAGCAATGTTGGCTCAACGATGCCATGGAACCTCTCATCGCTGTTTATTCGCTGGCTCAAGTCCAGAAGCGCGTTGTGAAATGCCCTGGGAAGTTCTTTTTGCTGACGTACAAGGACGTTTTCAAACCGTCGCTCCTGAAGGCTTTCCCAGCTACTCTCAAACGGCGGATGGACACCACGACCGGCCAGCTGCTTCTCGTAATAAAAACGAAGCGATTGAACCGCATTCCGAACCCGGGTGCTCGCTTCGCGAAGCTGGCTGCGAACTCGCTCGGTCTGGATAAAATCGATCAAACTATCCCGAAGTAGAGGTACCTCGCTTAGCTTCAGCAGCGCCTGCGCGGTCTCAGGATCAAGGGGATCACTCTTATTGACTGGACCAAGTTGGTCCGAGAAAACCTTCAACACGCGTTCGGTCTCGCTGGCGAACTCCGGGGGTGAATTGCTGGGATCTTCGACGTATAAGGCAGGAGGAGCCATGATTAGGAAATATGGTCGATTATCCCCGCGATCGACATAGCGTTCCCAGTAGTTGGGAGCTATATAGCGGGTGACCTCTTTCACCTCTCGCTCGCTCTCGGGCAAACCAGCATTAAGCCTGTCAAAGGCCTGGCGCACGTTTCCGCCGTTTACAGCCAAAAATACCTTGGCGGCAGCTTCGTCTAAGTCGCTCCCGCTCAAACCGAATAGACGATTCTCCTTGATCCAGTTAACCGACGTCAACGATTTCATCTCGTCGACTCTTTGGCGTCCGGCGTCGGTTACGAGGACAATCATCGCGTCCTCTCGTTTCATCTCCTCAAGGGTAATCGCCTCGTGTAAACGCATTCCAGCGCCAAGACCTGGCACATCAACGATGCGTAGATAGCCGTTCATTAACAGGTTCGGAAATTCATCTCGGGCGTGGATTCTGAAGGTCGCCGACCGCAAGAGTCGAATCTGCCTCTTTCCACTGCCTTTAAATCCATCTTCTCGAATATGCGTGAGTGCTTCGTCGTCATCGATGGAGAAGGATTTGGACGGCGGAGGTCCATTCTGGAAAAGTTCTTTCTTTGATTCATAGGTCTCGATGCAATCTATCAGGATCTCAAAATACTCATCCTGCTCCGTCTTCGCTTCGTCTCGCCCCTCTTCCATCGCTTCTTCAATTAATAGGCGTGCTTGCTCTCGCTCAGCATCATTATTGATGTCGAAGCTTTCAATCTCTGCCAATTGGCAGAGACGCCGAACTCGACTGGCAAATTCTTTGCGATCCCAAAATGAAAAAACGAGAGATTCTGTTTCACCCTCATCGGCTTGCTCGATGTATACGATCGTGCCGGTAACAGCGGTCACCGCGCCGGTCGGCAGAAGGTTCCGACCTAGGAGGGCGTTAATGAGTGTGCTTTTACCCACACCGGTACCCCCGAAGAAGACGAGGGTGTAGGTCCGTTGGGCCAGGATCTTCTGTGCTTCATCTACGCTCTGCTGAGCCTGTGGTACTGCACGAATCAAGTAATCCCGGCTGGAATCAATCGTTCGCTGTAATTCAATCCACTGCTCTACCTGATCCCCATCTATATGAGGTAGTAGTTCAAGTTGATCGCGTAGTTCATCGTATTTAGCTGCTTTATTTTTGGGGCTCATATCGATTTCCTTTCCTGCTTTTACGAACTAGGCCTGAATGGCACGCGCCAACAATTGTCTTCTGCGACGCAATATACTCTACGCATACTCTAGGCAAAGGTTGCAGTCTTCTGATAGCACCATTTTTACGTGCTATTCAGTTATTCTCTGCTATCCTAATCTAATCTTGAACCATGGAAACAATGACTCATGTTGATAGCCCAGCAACCAACACCTGTTATGTATTGTACCTCCTATTCTATCACGGACATTCAAGAGTTTGGGAATAAACCTAGTCGAGGC
>JAUVOB010000412.1 GCA_030599405.1 Chloroflexota bacterium
AGATCCCTGGAACAGGGCATCGAAAGTAAGGGATGAAATCGCCTCTGTCGAGTCTAGGGAGGCCTATGGTGAACGGCTTGAAGATCTATATATCGAGGGCCTGATTCCTAAACGCATCGCACACAACGATACGAAGGTAAACAACCTGCTTATCGATAACCTGAGCGGTAGAGGGATCTGCGTGACGGATTTGGACACTACTATGCCGGGCCTGGTCCTTCACGATTTTGGCGACATGGTGCGAACCGCAACCAATAATGCGGCCGAAGATGAGCTAAACCTCGATCTGGTACGAATGCGGATCGAGATATTTGAGCCCCTGGCAAGAGGTTATCTTTCCGGAGCGGGTCAATTCCTCAATGCGATTGAGATGAAGGAATTAGTCTTTTCATGCAAGGTGATTGTTCTCGAGATCGGAATACGATTTTTGACGGATCACCTGCAGGGGGATGTTTACTTCAAGACGCAACGAGAAGGGCATAATTTGGATCGTTGTAGAGCCCAGTTCAAGTTGCTGACATCTATCGAGGAGCAAGAGGAGTTGATGGAACTCATTGTCGCATCAATCGCGAGTTAATCCGAGAGCCGTTTCGCCGTTCACTAAACGATCCGTAGCTTGGGGATCACTCTATTGTCACCAAGTCGAGGTGTAACCAACCTTGGTAGCCGCCTTAAATCATGGTACGAATGCGCTCGCTGTGGTTGGAGCCTGAAATGCCATGACGGTCATGGTTCCGTAAACAAAAGCCACTATCCCTATCACCACCGCAAGAACTGCCAAAGCACGCTTAAAAGTGCCAAACCGCTCAACATCCGTAATGACCATGTAGACCCCGGTCAGTGCATGCATAAGGACGAAGAAGAGGAAAGCGATATCAATAGCCTTCCAGATTGGCTGATCCATTCGCTCTAGAATTCTTGAAAAATCGATATGGAATGGCGGATAGTGCACAACGATCATGTGGATCGTCATGAAGAAGAGAAGAGCTATGGCACTTATTCGCTGCATTAAGAATATACGCATTGGTTTTCTCCCGTTATCCTAGAGGTGTCGTTGTTTTGCATATTCCATTCACCTAGCCTTCTAGTGCAAACAGCAGGATTGGTATACCTCCTGCGATCACTAGTAAAACCGATGCAGCGAAGATGGCATAGAAAAGGCTCTTCCGGTATTCGGTCACATTGAAATAGTGGACGATTAGTAAACGAATACCGTCGAATCCATGATAAATAACGGCCGCCAAGAGGGCTATCTCCGCGAACTTGAAAGCCGTGGATTGAAAGAAATTCAGACGTGAGTCAAAGACATCCGCGCCGGAGTTAGCTGAGCCAATTACCCACATATGAGTGAATAAGTACAAGACAAGGGCTATGCCCGTCACACGACGAAGTAAGAAACTTATGAAGCCGGTGCTTTTGTACATCTTGATCTCCTTACCCGGTGCTTACCGGTTCCTCAATATATTTCTGTCTTTCATTCCTGGCGTCGTCGAGCGCGCGGCGTTTCTGAGCCAACTTCCTGAGCGTCTCGATCGCCTGCGTTGGATTGAGATCCTTGGGGCATGCGTCTATACAATTGAAAATAGTATGGCAGCGATATACACCATCGCTACCGGAGAGATTGGCCAGACGCTCACCGGGTTCTGTATCACGGGGATCGACTACTCGCAGGAAAGCTTTCAGCAAGGCATGCGGGCCAATATACTGTTTTGTCATGCCAATTACCTGGCAGGCAGAGTAGCAGGCCCCACACATGATACATGTCTCCGCGTTATTAAGAGCCTCGACCTCTTCTGGGCTCACGCGAAACTCTTTCTCCGGAAGGTCTCCGGGTGGGATGAGCCAGGGTTTTACCCGCTGATACTGTTCCCAAAAGCTGCTGCGATCCACTACCAGATCTTTGATAATTGGCAGATAGGGCAAAGGACGAATGGTCACACGTCGATTCTTATCTAAGACGGCCGCGAGTGGCTTGTTACAGACCAGCATATTGCTCCCGTTGACGTTCATCGCACAGCTGCCACAGATGGCGTGACGGCATGATCTTCTAAATGTGACGCTGCCATCCTGTTGTGACTTACTCATCTGAAGGGCATCAAGAATGGTGGTGTCCTGATCTGGTTCAAGATGAAACTCGCCAATATGTGGCTTCTTGTCGACATCTGGATTGAATCGTTGGATCCGTATAGTGGCTGTTACCATGTTGAAATCTCCTGCGAGTTGACAGCTTAGATGGATTTCGTCTAATACTTGCGTTCTTGTGGTGGATAGCGGTCCCAGAAAATCTGCGCCGGTTTATAACTCAGCGCCGGTCCTTCGTCGCCCTTGTGGGCCAATGTATGCTTGAGCCAGTTCTCATCATCTCTGGCTTGGTAGTCTGTGCGGGAGTGGGCCCCGCGGCTCTCGGTGCGAGCTA
>JAUVOB010000381.1 GCA_030599405.1 Chloroflexota bacterium
ATGCCGGCCGAGGAATCTGTGACAATCAGTTCATCAACCAGCGGTCTTAGCTGGGCCGAGACCCTTCCGGTACCGCCGCCAGCATCCAACAACCGTCCTCGTACCGGTAACCGTAACAACCCGTGGAGCCTCTCGACGTCAGGCGGAGGGATCACTCTTTCATAGAACGGTGCCAGGAAGCCAAAATGGTCAATCATGAATCTAGCACACCTTTGTCAGATCTAATCGATACCGGTAATAGGCCGCACATGCACCTTCGTTAGAGACCATCGTGGCTCCAAGAGGATGTTCAGGCGTACATTCCTGGCCGAAAGCCGAGCAATCGCCCGGCTTCTTAAGCCCCTGAAGGATCTGTCCAGCAATGCACAGTGGGGATTCTTCCGTCTGTATTTCCTCGACGTTGAAGCGCTTTTCGGCGTCAAAATCGGCGTATTCTGGTTGTAATCCCCAGCCACTCATCGGAATGGTACCTATACCGCGCCATTTCCTATCTACCTGGTGAAAGACTTTATTAATAACCGCTTGGGCCGGCTTGTTCCCCTCGAAACTCACCGCTCGCATGTAGGCATTGGCGGCCTTCGCCTGACCTTCCTCAAGCTGTTTTACCGTCGCTAAGATGCCTTGCATGATGTCTACCGGTTCGAAGCCGGTGACAACGATTGGCACCTGGTACTGCTCAGAGATCGGAGCGTATTCCCAATACCCCATCACAGCGCATACATGACCCGCGGCAAGAAAAGCCTGGACACGGTTTTCTGGGGAGCTCAATATGGCTTCCATTGCAGGCGGAACGCAAACGTGAGAGACCAGAATGCTGTAATTCGACAATCCTAAACTGCTGGCTTGCAGAACACTCATTACGTTTGCCGGTGCCGTGGTCTCGAATCCGATGGCGAAGAATACGACCTCCTTGTCCTGGTATTCCTGGGCGATTTTGACCGCGTCTAGAGGTGAATAAACGACACGAACATCGCCACCTGAGGCTCGTATTGAGAATAAATCTTCTGATGATCCGGGAACACGCAGCATATCTCCATATGAGGTGAAAATGACATCCGGTCTTGAAGCGATAGCCAGAGCTTTGTCGATGAGTTCCAATGGGGTCACGCACACAGGACAGCCAGGACCATGCACCAATTCAATTTCTGGCGGTAGCAGCTGGTCAATTCCATACCTCATAATGGCATGGGTTTGGCCCCCGCAGATCTCCATAAGGACCCATGGTTTGGTCACCAACTGTTTCAATTCCTTCGCCGTTTGTTTCACCAATTTGGCGTCGCGGTATTCGTCGATATATTTCATGGCCCTGTCGCCCCGGCCTGATAAGGTTGGTTCTCTTCGAGGCCCAATTCCTCTCCAATGTCGGCGATCTCGCGAAGAATCCGGAGAGTTTCCTGCGCTTCTTCCTCGCTTACTTTGCTGATGGCGAATCCAACATGGATGAGGGTGTAATCGCCAATATCTGCTTCAGGGACGTATTCCAAGCAGGCCTCTCGGGTCACACCGCCAAAGTCGACCTTGCCCATTTTTAGACCATTTGACTCGTAGACCTCAATGATTTTTCCAGGAATACCTAGGCACATATATATCTCCTTCTAGAGGTTTGCGACCTCAAATTGGGGAACAGGCTGTATCTGTCCACCATGTGGGTTAAAAAGCCGTGGCAAAATCATGCCCTTTTATTTTACCTCTCACGAAACCGGTATGCTGCTATTGCTGCCTGACCCAGGGCAAGCCCTCCGTCATTGGCCGGTACCTCGTGGTGTATGAAGCAGGTGAAGCCATTGGATTCTAACAACATGACAGTTTTTTGCAGCAGGATCATATTCTGCCAGACTCCCCCGCTTAAGATTACGTCAGATATCTGATACTGGCGGCGTACTCTGGTACACACATTGGCTACCATGCTCGCCAATCCATTATGAAAGCGACCAGAGATAGTTGGTACGCTCACACCCGCTTTATGATCAGCGACCACAGCCTGGAGTAGTTGCCCTGGATCGATAAGGTCGTCGACTAGATCCAATGGATAAGCCTCTTCCTCAAAAGGATCGGCCAGCGCCTCGAACTCGATGGCTGCCTGCGCTTCATAGTTTACCACTTGACGTACGCCGGAGAGAGCGGAGACAGCATCGAAGAGACGGCCCATACTGGAAGTAGGCGGCGCATTAAGGCCCGATCGAATCTGTTGCTGGAGGGCGGATAGGGCGACTGCTTCCTCTCCATTGGCCATTATGAACTTGACCGGAGGGAGATCCTCATCCCATTCTATGCCTGCTTGCGAAAGCCACGAAAGAGCTATCCGCCAGGGCTCCTTAATCGCCTTGTCTCCTCCTGGAAGGGGGGTGTACTTTAGGTGAAAAACGCGTTGGTAGCTTTCGAAGTTGGCGACTAGCACCTCACCACCCCATATTGCGCCGTCTTCACCGTATCCCGTGCCGTCGAATGAAAGGCCGATGACCGGCCGGTCTTCGGATAGGTTGTGTTCTGCGATACAGGACGCAACATGTGCATAATGGTGCTGGATCCCTATCGACGGTAGGTTTTCTTTATCGGCTCTTTCCTGTGCGTATCGAGTTGCCAGATAGTCAGGATGCAGATCGTAGGCGATAACTTCTGGTTTGACTCGGAATAGGCGCTCGAGATGACTGACACCATCCTCGAAAGCCATCAGC
>JAUVOB010000434.1 GCA_030599405.1 Chloroflexota bacterium
ATAATCGCCTCGACTACGTTGCGAGTGTAGTTCAGTGGTAGAACGTCAGCTTCCCAAGCTGAATGTCACGGGTTCGAGTCCCGTCACTCGCTCTGCATTCTTTAGGGGCAACGGGAAGGGTACCGTTGCCCTTATTTTGTTGATATCTCCGGGGCAGACCTCGTACCTCAAGATGATAAGGAGACAAGACTAATGGCAGCCAGTAAGACTTTACAGGCGCTAGACAAACCGGTTATGACCAGGGCGCCGTATTGGGCCGACATACCCGATGAGAAGTGGTTAGATTGGCGATGGCAAATGAGCAATCGTCTGAACAGCTTTGAAGAGCTAGACGCCGTCATCAACTTAACCAAGTCGGAGAAAAAAGCGTTACAGAGCGAAGGGCTGTTCCGGGTAGATATTACCCCCTATTTCGCGAGCCTGATAGATCCTGTAGATCCAGGCTGTCCCGTAAGAAGACAGGTGATACCAACAGATCGAGAGATGGTGCCTTTTCAATCGATGATGGAAGACTCCTTGAGTGAGGATAAGCATTCTCCAGTTCCAGGATTGGTACATCGATATCCTGATCGGGTGCTGATGTTGGTCACAACTCAATGCGCCAGTTACTGTCGCTATTGCACCCGCAGCCGAATCGTCGGCGATCCGAGCCAAACCTTCAGTCGAGAAGAATTCGATGCCCAGATAAATTACATCGAGAACACACCGCAAATACGAGACGTCCTTCTCTCTGGCGGTGATCCAATGGTGCTCGCTCCAAAGCTTCTTCAAATGATCCTTGCTCGTCTTAGAACCATTCCCCATGTTGAGATCATCAGGATTGGTACGCGGGTTCCTGTCTTCTTGCCAATGCGTGTTACGGACGAATTTTGCGAGATGATCAGCCAATACCATCCTTTTTGGCTGAATATCCATGTCAACCATCCCAAGGAGATCACACCTGAGCTTGCCGCTGCCTGCGATCGTCTATCTCGGGCAGGTGTACCGCTTGGAAACCAGAGCGTGCTCTTGGCCGGGATCAACGATTCGGTTCACATTCAGAGAAAGCTTGTCCACGAACTTGTCAAGATTCGCGTACGTCCCTATTACCTGTATCAGTGCGATTTGGTCGAGGGATCCGGGCATATGAGGACGACAGTGGCAAGAGGCATCGAGATCATTGAAGGTTTGCAAGGGCATACTTCTGGATTTGCGGTACCAACTTACATAATAGACGCACCAGGCGGCGGTGGAAAGATACCTGTATCGCCGAATTATGTACTGGCCCAAGCGCCTGGTAAGGTGGTGTTGCGCAATTTCGAAGGATTCATCACAACATATCAGGAACCTTTGGATTACGATCCCGGTGAGATCGTCAACCAGGAAAACCTCATCGAGCGTAGGACAGAGCCAGGTCAGGAAGGTATATTGGGACTACTGGGGGGAGATCGCATGACGATCGAACCGGATGGGTTCGCGGAGACGCACGCTCGGGGTGGAAAAGACCATCGCTTGCGAAGTGGCGAGATATCGGACAAATGGCGGCCGCTTGGAATAGGTACGATCGAACACGACAAAGAGGAACCGAAAAAGCTAGCAGATCCATCTCTTGAGGATGAGCAATCCTCGGAATCATAACTCGTAACATGGAGAGTAGAAATGGACAAGAAGGACAAACCGATTACAGTAATGGCCCTTGTAGAGATCCCCAAAGGGAGTCGAAACAAGTACGAATATGATAAAGAGAGACAAATGGTTCGCTTTGACCGTATGCTCTTCTCGGCCGTCCATTACCCAAGCGATTATGGATTTATAATGGATACGCTGGGACAGGACGGGGATCCTCTCGATGCCCTGATTCTAGTCTCAGAGCCGACATTCCCCGGGTGCCTAATTGAGGTCAAGCCAATTGGGATGTTCAAGATGTGGGATGAGAAAGGTCGAGACGAGAAGATACTCTGCGTACCCATCTCCGATCCCCATTGGAACACTATGAATGAGCTAGCCGACGTGACACCACACCTGCTAATTGAAATTCAGCATTTCTTCGCCGTCTATAAGGATCTGGAACGCAAGAAAGTTGGTATCGAAGGTTGGGAAGACCGGGAGATGGCGATCACGATCATTCGGGAAGCCCAGCAGGCCTTCTTGGATAGGCATCGGAGATGACCGGCA
>JAUVOB010000007.1 GCA_030599405.1 Chloroflexota bacterium
ACTTATATCGGCATTCTTGCTGATCAAAGGCTACTTGATTGCACCCCTAGTGCTTCCATTGGCGTCTGCTGCGGGACTATTAGCTTTGCGGCCCGGTCTGGCAACGGCGCGAAGAATAGTGCTAGTACTGATCTCCGGCGCTCTCACCCTAACACTCCTGGTCGAGTTTATCGTCCTTGATGGCGACATCGGTCGAATGAACACGGTCTTCAAATTCTACATGCAGGTCTGGGTGATGCTCAGCATTGTAAGCGGAGTTGCGTCTGTCACGGCATGGCCAGCTTTGAGGACCCACCCCAGACTCCGCCGAGTATGGACTGTTTCCCTTGCGCTGCTGTTACTGGCAGCCGCTCTTTACCCAATCCTGGCAACAAAGGCTAAGTGGGATATTCGAATGAATCCACAAGCTCCGAAAACGTTGGATAGTATGGCATTTATGCAATATACAACATACAACGACGTCGGATTCGATGGAGCAGGCAGAACCGTAGATCTAAGCTATGACTACGATGCGATACGGTGGATGCAGAAGAACATAGAAGGATCACCCGTCATCGTCGAAGCACATGGTTCCAATCCCTATAGATCGGTAGCCAGTCGGGTTGCCATGTATACTGGACTACCGGCGGTTGTTGGCTGGGATTGGCACCAGCGTCAGCAGCGAGCTGTGATGCCCGCTTCGTTGGTTGCCAACCGGATAAATGATGTCAACAACCTATATAACACAACCGACCAGAACCAGGCGCTGCAGATACTCGAAAAATATGACGTGAAATACGTTTATGCTGGTCAGCTTGAATGGATCTATTACCAGCCACAGGGGCTTATCAAGTTCGAAAATATGGTAGAACAAGGTCTACTCGATGAGGTTTATAGTAATGGCGGCGTTAGCATCTACGAGGTAATTGGCTGAGGTGGTTCTGAAAAACGCCTTTAACTGGACGGTGATCTTCGAGGTCGTGGTATGGCACCAGGGCATTTAAGATGACGTTCAGCGATTTATTTGCCGCCTTCCGATGGTGGGCTGTATTGATGTTCATTGGCGCCGCAGCAACGCCATTTTCTTACTTTGTTTTGGGACGTCTACCCGATCGTGGCTACGCCTTTGTAAAGCTCATTGGGCTTCTGATAGTCAGCTACATATTTTGGATTCTTGGATCGCTTGGATTTCTTGATAATAGCTTAGGAGGCATTTTTCTCGCGGTTGTGGTCCTGATAGGGCTATCGGTCTGGTCATTCTATCGCCAGCGTTCCGACAACGAGGATAATCAATCTGTTTTCTCCTGGATGCGCGATCATTGGCGCTACATTCTGGTAGCTGAGCTTGTCTTCGCCATCATCTTCGTCCTATGGACCCTGGTTCGTGCACAGAATCCGGCTATCACGGGCACGGAAAAACCCATGGAGTTCGCATTTCTGAACTCTGTTGGACGCAGCCCAGATTTTCCAGCGTCCGATCCCTGGTTATCTGGGTTTGCCATCAGTTACTATTATTTCGGCTATGTGATCACATCGGTGATAACCAGATTGGCTGCCGTGCCAGAAGCGGTCGGTTTTAATCTGGGCATTGCTTGGCTCGCCGCGGCGAGCGCCCTGGGGGCTTTTGGCCTAGTATACAATCTGATCTCCTCCAGTCGTGGCGCCATACAGCGTTCTGCAGTGATTTTCGCCATAATCGCAGCTGTCGCCCTCCCAATTGCCGGAAATCTAGAAATTGCGGCAGAGATCCTTTACAACGAAGGCGTAGGACCAGCAGAATTTTGGGAATGGCTAGATATTAGGGATCTGAACGAACCAGTAGGTGAATCCACGCCGCGCTACGAAACCTCCCAGTGGTGGTGGTGGCGTTCTTCTCGCGTTATCCATGAATACACTCTTTCTGGTCGGGAGGAAGCAGGTCTTGAGCCAATCGCCGAGTTTCCCGGATTCAGTTTTATACTCGGCGACTTGCATTCCCACGTTTTGTCATTGCCGTTTGCTTTCCTGAGTCTCGTGGTCGCTCTTAGCTGGTGGCTTCACCCAGGTCCAGAAAGCGTTGACTACAAACAGTTAATCAGACGCGAGGGTTTGCGTGCAGCGATAGATGATCTGAGATCGCGCGATGGGTATCTGCTTCTGTTTACAATCCTTCTACTTGGTGGGCTGTCGTTCCTAAATACTTGGGACGTACTTATTCATATGTTTGTCATCATTGGGGCCTTCATGCTCGGTAGATGGCGACAAATCGGTCATTGGCAAAGACACATATTCCGGCAGGGTATTACCCTGGCCTTCATCTTGATAATCGGCTCGTTGATACTATATCTGCCATTCTACTTAGGTTTTCGTTCGCAAGCCGGTCCCCCGTTCCTATTACCGATGATAATGAGACCGACTCGTTTGGTACACATAGTGGTAATCTTCGGAATGTCCTTGATAGGTGTGGTAGCTTTGTTGCTTACCCTCTTCATCCGAGGCGCTAGAACACCTTCAGAAATCGGTGGTCGCCGGTACTGGATTTGGTCGCTTGGTATTTCGCTCGGTATCATTGTCGCCTTGATACTTCTGATGGCATTGTTGGGACTGATAATCGCCACGAGCGACGAAAGCCGGTCTACCATCTCGTCCCTTGCCGCTGACCTGGGTCGAACCTTACCGATTCTGCCCTCGGATCCATCCCCCTTTCTCCGGTTCCGATGGGCTATTGCGGCCGTGACATCGCTTTTACCTACTCTACTTGTGACCCGTATTCCCTACTCTGCTCTAATTATTTTTCTCTCAATTCAGATCTTTGTCATTGTCTACCTGGTGATGCGAATTCTCGACCGGGACTTAGAGCCGCTCTCATCAGCAGGTCATGATTCAACCCCGGGCGTGATACCGTTTGTCCTCCTACTGGTTCTGACGGGGACGCTGCTTATCCTCGGACCGGAGTTTGTTTACCTGAAGGACAACTTTGGTCAGAGACTTAATACTATCTTCAAGTTCTACTACCAAGCATGGGTACTATTTGGTGTAGTCGCCTTATTTGGCTTAGATTACCTGTTGCGGAATTTCCGGATAGGTGGGATCCTGGCGACCGGCGCCTATGGTGTAGCCCTAATTGCATCTTTACTATTTCCGTATTACGCGGTTCAATCTCGAGCAGTAGAATATCGTGGCCCGGTAGCTAGCGAGAGCCGAGCATCGGCAACGCTCGACGGACTCAGCCACATCAGCAGGTACAATCCAGATGAGCTGGAAGCGATAACCTGGTTGCAAAATAACGTGGATGGAATGCCTGTAATATTGGAGGCTGTCGGCGGACAGTATACGAATTTTGGTCGCGTCTCTGCCAGCACGGGATTCCCCACCGTCCTTGGTTGGGCGGGACATGAATACCAGTGGCGTGGGAGTACGCCTGAACCCGCTCGGCGAAATGCGGCAGTGGAAGATATCTACGATGGTCTGGACTGGGCGCAGGCATCAGCTATTCTGGATGAGTATGGCGTAAACTATGTCTATCTTGGTTCTCTTGAAAAAAACACCTACAGTCCTAGAGCCGAGGAGTTATTCGACCAGTATCTAGACTTGGCTTATCAGAACGGAACTGTGAAAATTTACCGATGGACGCCCTCCTCTTAGCATCAGGATAGATCAATCTGCAATGGGTATAACGTTAGAAACAGAGGCAGGACAATTAGCGACGGTCGAAGAACGGAGAGCGTTCTCTAGGCTAACACTGGAGCACGTTCTTTATGGTGCAATCCTGTTGGTTGGTGCGATTACGCGATTCATTGACCTCGGCCGAATCCCTCTTTCTCCGGATGAAGCACTCCAGGCACTAACCGTATGGAACGCTATGCAACCAGGGACAGACTCCATAACAATTATCAGCCCGGCCTACCATAGTCTCACTGCCCCCTTATCTCAACTCCTTGGGTACAGTGATGCCCTTATGCGTCTTGTTCCTGCATTATTCGGATTGGCGGTGGTTCTCCTACCTTGGTGGATAAAGCAGTTCACCGGACGACTCGGAGCACTAATTGCGGCCTTGCTGATAGCGGTGTCCCCCATTTTCGTCATATCTTCCAGAACCGTGGGTGGCTCATCTATCGCACTTTTTGCAGGCTTTCTTCTGCTTATTGGGTGGTTGAATTACCAACAATCCAACCGCCCAATCTGGTTTTATACCATGAGCTTTTCCATGGGTTTGGGCCTTACGAGTGCGACGCTTTTCTACAGTATTGCGGCGACGATATTGCTAGCCTGGATTGGACAGGCACTCCTCGGTCCTGCTCTTTATCGTGACGACCTGGATGACCGCCGCCCGCTATATCACCCTGATACCAGGACCTTGAGAAACTCCGCTCTTATATTTATGGGAACTCTTATCCTCATCGGCTTAGGATTTCTTCTGAGCCTTGGTGGAATTGGTGCAGCAGCCCGGATCTTCGCGGAGTGGATCATCGCGTTCCTGGCACCATCAGATATTCAGGATTGGCTAAGGCCGATCTCTGCGCTCTTTCGTTACGAATTGATTGTATTGCTCTTAGGTGGTTCGGCCGTTGTATGGGCGACGTGGCGCGGAAAACCCTTTCCGATGTTGCTCGTTTATTGGATGGTGTCTGCTCTATTATTGCTCTTCGTGCAGCGGGGCGTCATGTCAAATACGTTGGCCCTAGCTCTCCCTGGATTTCTGATATTAGGCAGCTTCGTCGACGGTATTATGAGAGCCAAGACAGGGCCGCTTAAATGGTTCATCGCCATAATGGTCACCATGGTGGGCGTTGTTGTCTACGTGAACCTTGGTCGATATAGCAGACTTCTCCCCAGTGAATTAGATATGGATATCCGGGCAGGATACTATCACCTGCTCCTGGTCTTTCTCTCTGTAGTAGTCGTCCTGCTCGTCCTGATTATTCTTTGGAGCGGGCAGCGCCGAGCATCCGTACAAGGTTTGATAATAGGCCTGCTCATTCTTCTGGTCGGATACTCCTGGAGTACCGCCTTATGGCTAGGCAAGGAAGCCGCCAACGATCCGCGTGAACCGTGGGTTACCAGCGCTTCAGACGACGATATCAGATTGTTAACATCGACGATTCAACAGGTATCGTGGCAAGTCAAAGGTTCTGAGTCAGATCTTGATATCTATTCGACAATCGATAACCCTTCTTTGGACTGGTACCTGCGGGAAATGAGGGAATTTAAAAAAGGAAGTTCCTTGCCGTTGTCGGTGACAGCATCCAGCCTGTTGACCGAAGTTGACCGAGAACCACAATTAGCCAGTGAATATATCGGAATTGACCTCGGCTATTCAAGACCGGAAGGCACCTATCCTCTCAATCCTTCGCAATTACTAGCCTGGTGGCTCTTCCATGAGGCCCCCACTCCTATTACCGAGGAGCGTCTCATATTCTGGCTGCGATCAGATCTGGCGGGTATAGGTTAATGGGTAACTCAGCTCTATCTGCTGCTGAACCGCTGGTCTCCAGCTCGCAACCAGCACTCGATTACTGGGTGCACCAATGTCTGGCAGGTGAGGAATCCGCATACGTAGAGGTGTATAACCAATATGCAGGTCTGATTTATCGATTATGCTTCTCTCTTCTGCGCCATCGAGAAGATGCCGAAGAGGTTTTGCAAGATTCCTTTGAGTATGCATTCAGGAGACTACAAAACTTCGACCCAGGTAAGGCTAGTTTTAAGACCTGGCTTTACCAGATTGCGATTAGTAGATGCCGAAACAAGCGAAGGCGTAAGTGGCTCATTACGACGTCCATAAATGCCCTTACTAGAGAACAAGTTGCCGACGAGAGCGTTATTTCTCCTGATGATTCAATCACACTAAATGAGAGACAGCTGTTGGTATGGGAGGCTTTAGGTGATCTATCTCCTAAACTCAGAGAGACAGCGATTTTGCGCTACTACGAGGGATTGACGTACGCACAGATTGGAGATGTCCTCAAGATTCCAGCGAAGACTGCTGCGTCTCGGATGCGACTGGCCCACAAGGCGCTCAGGAAGAAATTAGTTAACGACATAGATAGTCAAGAAGATGCCTAGTCCAATGAATGAAGAATTGGTTACCAAACACATAGGGAATCTGGCTACAGATTACGTATTAGACGTTCTGCCTCAAGAGGACAAGCGCCACATATCCAAGCACCTCAAACAATGTGTAAAATGCCGGCAATTGGTTGCAGCCGAGGAGCGAATTGGCTTGCTTGTCCGTTCTACCGTCGAAGCATCAGGACAGAGTCGCGCGCGACTTAGCGCCTTAATGCCGCGAGTGCCGGCGAAGCGAGCTGGTTTGATCGGTAACGTGACCATACGTCAGCAATTGGCCATAGCCGGTTTGTTTCTAGTCGTGTTTCTTGCCGGATTTAATTTGATGTTTAAGCAGGAAATAGATGGATATACAGCTCCTGTATCTACCGCCTATGTGGCGACAGCATCCCATACGCATACACCAACGGCAGCGACCTCCTCACCAACTCCGTTAATTCGGACGAATGAGGCCGCCGCTCAGGCATTACCGAATCAGATCTCAAGTCACCCGTTAATAACGCCTGCACCTTCCCCTGTAGATGCCAGGTAGTTTTCAGGGCGGCAACCCACTGATAGTGATAACTTTGTGCATCGAGGACTTGCATGACCGACGCTAACGAAAACGAGCGACACGACACCCAAGACTTGTTGAGTCGCCCACTGATTTCCTCCATCAACTTGGATTGGGAAAAGACGATATATCTGATCTTTGTTCTCTTAGCCTTGATAACACGACTGTGGGGAGTAGGGGATCGGGTTGTCAGTCACGATGAGAGTTTGCATACCCAGTATTCCTACCAGTATTACAACGGTCAGGGTTATCAGCATTCGCCCCTTATGCATGGACCCAGCCTCTTTCACGCCACCGCCTTATCCTACTGGCTCTTCGGTGATAGCGACACCAGTTCAAGGATTCCGGTCGCGATTATCGGTACTTTGCTCGTCATCCTGCCTTACTTTCTGAGAAGATGGATCGGCCGGGTAGGAGCCATCATCGCTAGTTTTCTCCTCTTAATATCGCCGTATATAACCTACTATTCGCGATATATTCGACACGATATTTACATTATTGCCGCGGCGGCGGTTGTGTTTATCGCCATCCAATATTACTTACGCAAACGAAAGGAAAAGTACCTATGGTGGTTTGCCGCTGGTATTGCATTGATGTTCACGACCATGGAGACATCATTTATATATGTAGCCATATTCGGCAGTTTCCTGGCGATTGCTCTCGTGGCAAAGATACTGACAGCCGAGTGGTTTAGGGAAATTCTTCCCAGGCTTCTCCTACCTCTTCTGGTGCTTCTTGCTGCCCTCATCGTATTCACAATCGGATTTGCAGGCGTCCGATACGCGTTAGCAGAGCCCGAGGAAGGGACCGTCGAGCCTGTAGCGGCGGTCGACGAAGGTTTCGCCGCTGATCCAGACCAGGCACTTGCTCAGGAGGGATTTGACGACATTTTAAGCCAAGGGGAGACAATCTTTAGAGGACTGCAAATTACCGGCATCTTTCTATTGGCTGGGTCTCTCTTCGCGCTTGCATATAGAATGCGTCCACATATCGATAGTTTCGCCGAATTCGATCTGGTCGTCATACTTACAACCCTCACACTGCCTGCGGCAACATCATTCCTGATTGTTACCGCCGGTCAGGATCCTATGAACGCAAGCCCCGGATTCTGTGAGGCTGCTACCCAAGAAAATCTCTCGGCAATTCAACTCATCTTCACCCGCGTCTTCGATGCCCAATGCCGCACGGCGCTGATAAGATCAGATGTCTTTCTGACCGGTGTGTTCTTGATAGTGACACTCATCGTGTCGATTCTTGTGGGACTCTGGTGGAACAGAAGGAAATGGCTGATCGCCGCGATAATCTATCACGGCATATTCCTGGTTCTTTACACCTCGTTCTTCACTAATCCAGGTGGTTGGGCTAGCGGTATGATCGGGTCACTCGGTTATTGGCTAGAACAACAAGACGTGCAGCGCGCTGACCAACCAAGCTTCTTCTACTTCGTCGTTTTACCTTTATATGAGTTTCTCCCAATCCTGTTCACACTTCTAGCAGCCCACCTATGGGCCAAAAAGCGGCGTTTGAATAAGATTGTTGGTTATTGGTTGGGATTGATCCTTGTATCCCTACTGCTGTTTAGCTTCATTAACTGGTATAC
This sequence comes from Chloroflexota bacterium, assembly GCA_030599405.1. Taxonomy (GTDB): domain Bacteria; phylum Chloroflexota; class Anaerolineae; order Promineifilales; family Promineifilaceae; genus UBA11865. The sequence goes on from JAUVOB010000007.1 coordinate 8,181, forward strand.
CAATCGGGGTCTGGAACTAGGAGCGGAGCAGAATCGACTTCCCGCATTAGCAGCGGCCGGCGTCGTTTTCATAATTGGAGTCCTCTACTGGTTTATTGTTGCCAGGAGGAGGTTGCACACTGAATACGAGATCGATCGCGGTTTGTGGGAGCTCTTGGATGTAAACGACCTATTTGGGTTTATCCCTTATCTCATATGGTGGTTCCTGCTTAGTTGGCTGATATATAGTCTTGCCGGCGAGAAAATGGCCTGGCTTAGCACGCATTTCATCTTCCCAATGGTCCTTATGGCCGGTTGGTATATGAATGACCGATTGGTAACTGGCAATAAATATGAAATGCTATCGCGTCGCTTTGCAGGACAGGTGGCTCTCATCGTTTTATTAATCGTAGCCACCGTTATTGCCCTGGCTCCTATCCTTCTTGGTCAGATCAGCCTAGTCAATCAGGAGGTCGCCAACCTGCGCGGGCTTGGCCGCTTCCTTGGTAGCGTACTTGTTGTCGCGATACTTTTCTATCTGGTTCGCCGGATTAGCCGCGATATGGAAATGGGAACGACGAAGCGTGCCTGGCTAATGGCGATTTTCGCTTTGCTCAGTCTGATTACCGTCCGCTTCACCTACATGGCCGCTTTTCAAAATGCAGATAACACGAAGGAGTTCTTGGTATACGCTCACGGAGCGCCAGCCACAAAAAGCGAGGTCTTGCTTCAGCTCGAGGATCTGTCTATGAGGATGAATGGCGATAAGAGCATTCGCGTAGCCTTTGACAATGACTCCTCCTGGCCATATACGTGGTATTTGCGTGACTATCCAAATCGCCAGTATTTCGGGGAGAATCCAACCAGGAGTATCGCTGATTCACCGGTCATCATCTCGGGAAGCCAAAATTGGGGCACGGTCGAACCGCTCCTTGGAAACGATTACGAATCACGGACTTATACATTCCTTTGGTGGCCAATGGAGGATTATCGCAAGATCTCCTGGGATGCGATAATCGGTGATCTGGACGGTGAAGAGGAAAACCGGCGAGGGCTGGCCAATCCTGAAGTCCGGCAAGCTCTCTGGGACATTATCTTCTACAGAGATTACGACAAATATAGCCAGGTCTTCGGTGGAACCTATACGGCCGGTCAATGGCCGCTTCGGCATGAGCTACGAATGTACACTCGCAAAGATGTATTAGCGACGATATGGGAACACGGCATCAACGCAATTGCAGCCGAACCCCCCTTCGATCCCTATACCGAAAACGAATTCCAGGTAAACCCGATTCAGTATATCGGTTCCTATGGTTCTGGAGAGGGTCAGCTGGACATCCCGAGAAATATCGCTGTCGGACCTGAAGGCAACTTATACGTCGCCGATTCTGGTAACAACCGGGTTCAAATCTTCGATAACCAAGGATTCTATGTTAGTGATTTTGGCGTGCCGGGAACTGGCCCTGGTGAATTCAACGAACCGTGGGGCATTGCCGCCGACGACCAATTCATCTACGTCGCAGATACTTGGAACCATCGCCTTCAAAAGTTCGATCTTGATGGCAATTTGGTAAGCACCATCGGTCAGTATGGACGTCTAGGAGAAGGTGAATCTGGGGGTGGATACTTCTTCGGACCCCGTCAGGTTGTTATACTAGCTGATGGTAACCTTCTCGTGACCGACACCGGCAACCACCGTTTTCAGGTACTCGAGCCTGACGGACAGTTCCTGCAGTTTATCGGTTCTGAAGGTATCCAACTAGGGCAGTATTTTGAGCCTGTCGGCATTGCCCAAGGTCCTGATGGGTCGGTCTTCGTCGCGGATACTTGGAATGGTAGAATCCAGCGACTGGATCCAGATCTGATCTCGGTTTTTGAGTGGCCTGTCGACGCCTGGTTCGGAGAATCCATTAACAACAAGCCATATGTAGCGGTCGACGGCTCTGGACGAGTCTACGTAACGGATCCAGAGGGACAGCGAGTCTTGATCTTTGACGAATTCGGCCAATATCTCGGTCGTTTTGGAGTCTTTAGCGAGGGAGCAGGATCCCTCGGCCTTCCAACAGGCATCGCTATCGACGAAGATGACTACGTCTATGTTGTTGATGCCCTCCAACACCAGGTACTTAAATTTGCGCCCATATTCCCAGATCTGACATCGTCCGATGACGATGTTCCAGTTGCTGATCAGCCTTAGTCCCGTCAGGTGTTGACTTAGCTTTACTACTAATCCCAAGTTTGCTCATTCTCACCTCTTTGGTCTACTATTATCAGACCAAAGAATCCTCCCACCAATGGTCGCTGGTTTTCCAGCGTACAGCATTGACTGCGCATATCGATAGGAGGTGAATATGAGAGTAATTAGCTACCTGATTGCTATAGCTGTTGCTGGCATTGGGTTTATATTCCTGGTTGGGTATCAGGGCCAGATTGCTCGTCTAATCATTGGCGTGGTCCTCCTACTTGCCGCAGCAGCAATCGCGTATCTCGGACACCTCGCGTCCATTCCCAAAAAGACGACAACAACCCAAAAGATCGATCTAAGCGGTGACGTTAGCCTTGAGGAATTTCGGTGTCGCTCCTGTAATGCGCCCCTTAGTAAGGATCAGATTGACGTGAAAGCAGGAGCGATATTTGTTGAATGCGATCATTGCGGAGCAACCTACCAGGTTGAGGAAGAGCCAAAATGGTAGCGCCGATCCTAGACCGATTTCGAGACCAGATGTCGAGAGTCTGGCAGAGGGATACGAGAGGTCCGAAGAAGACAGACACATCTCGACCGCCATATAAATCGGGTCTGTACCATTACGATATCGGCAATAGTGGGAACAAAAAACGCATCCACCTGAGGGTTGCGACCGATATGAGTGCGGTCATGTTTGTGGATGTGACAGATGTTATTCACCTCAATCAGTCGGCCGCGGAAATCACCTGGCTCGCCCTTGAGAACGTACCGATAGATGTCGCTCGGAAACAACTCTTTAAACATTACAATTCGGCAGACCGCGGACATCTTACAAAAGATCTTCTGCGTCTATATGAGATGGTGAATTCCTTCGGAAGCCAGGATGCGTTCTGCCCAAATTGCTCGATTTCAGGAGTCGAGCAAGCCCCAATATTCTCGATGCCTACAGAAGCACCCTACAAGGTTGATCTTGCGTTAACATACGGCTGCAATAACCAGTGTATGCACTGCTACAACGATCCCGGCAGATATCCAATGCCATCCATGTCAAAGGCTATGTGGATAGATGTCATTGACAAACTCCATAAGATTGGGGTTCCCCATCTGATCTTCACCGGAGGAGAAGCCACGCTTCATCCGGACTTGCCAGAACTAATCTCTTATGGAGAGTCCAGGGGTATGATCACCGGCTTGAACACCAATGGCCGGCGGCTATCCCACCCCCCTTACCTGAAGCAGTTAGAAGCAGCTGGTCTCAATCACATTCAAATCACTTTAGCATCTCATCAAGCCCAACATCATGATCAAGTCATGGGCGCGAGAGCGTTTACCCAGACTGTTCGCGGTATTAGAAATGCCGTAGAAAGCGGCATTCACGTCATAACCAACACCACCTTGACGCGCCGAAATTGTCATGAGGTCACAGCTATTCTTGATTTCCTCCAAGACATGGGAATCAGGACATTCGCGATGAATGGCATGATCCATAGCGGGGGCGGCCAATCAAATCCTGATGCGATTCTGCCCGAGAAACTTACCCCAATCTTAACTCGTGTTCGAGACGAATCCCGAGCCCGTAACATGCGGTTTCTCTGGTATACGCCTACCGAATATTGCCGGCTATCTCCAGTTGAAATCGATATCGGTGCAAAAAGATGTAATGCTGGGGAATATTCTTTATGCATTGAGCCAAATGGTGACGTATTGCCCTGCCAATCATTCTACGTCGCCGCTGGAAATATCCTCAGGGATCCTTGGGAGATTATTTGGCAAAGCGATTTATTTCTCAGCTTTCGCCAACGAGAGATACATCCTGAGTCCGCGGGACTCCCCGAGAAGTGCTGGGATTGCCCGGAGATGTCCCTCTGTGGCGGAGGGTGCCGAATCGAACACCAGGCCCAAAACACCGCTGATCTGTCGAGGTTTTCCTCCCTTTCTACAATCGCCCTCCAATCGGTGCAAAGCCCGTATCTCGTAGATCTGCCGTCCAATCATGGTTTTGTACCACCGGCTGGCGCTGCATCGACTCAGATCAGGGGTTCAGGTGCAAGAGACAGACGGCTGGCAATAGAGAACACAGATATTCAAGGTATGAGCCGGTGCTAGGCGCGTTGAAAATGTTTAGCTGGACAATAGAACAAATGATTTCGGATCGTGGAGTAAACAGATCATGAACCTGATGAAATATAACGACTTGACCAGTTTGCTAATAGACCGTCCTCCCCCACTGTCGCCTAGCCTACAACCCGGAATCTATCACTACTCACGTGATGATAGCGGAACC
>JAUVOB010000053.1 GCA_030599405.1 Chloroflexota bacterium
GACACAGGCCCTCTTAATCACGGACCTTGCTGCCGCAGGCCTTGCCATCTTCTGGTTTCTAGTCCAGTACATCACTTTCTAGTCCCAAGCCCACTCGTTCATAACTTAACCTGCCACCCAGCTCGGTTAGTGAACCTGAGAAATCTTCGTTGACCGACTGTTCTGGCTATTTCTTCTGGCACTGTGGTGCTCCGCTTTGAACCAATATTCACGCTGCGCGTCTGCATTTCGATGATTGACAGGATACTCCGTCGACTCCCTAACATCCGCTCAATCCACAAGAGGGGTCGCGGTTGGCGCGAGAGTACGGGTCAAAAGAACATTATGGTAAATTCATACTTGCCTAAACTACTGAAACATGACATAATATGCACGCTGTAAATTGGCCGTTTTCGTGTTGTCAAGAGTATATTCACGTGATCTTGATGAAAGTTATGTCCGGTATACTATATTTCGAGTGTCCAAAGGATCTCAATAGGCGCAACTGAGGAGTGGTATGTCGGGCCAGTTGTCATTTAGATCATTTCTTGTGAGTTGACTCAGCAGTAGTTTATTCATCTTCATATTAACAACGATAGCGGCATTCAAAGGTACTTGGGAACGTACCGCCCTCATAGCCAGTTCTGAAGTTGCCAATTCGAATGAAACCAGTTGGTTTATCCGGTTCAATAGTGGAGCCGGATGGCCCTCGTTGAAGATATTAGGTAGGGTCTTGTGTCCATTCAGCCGATATACTTAATAGTTTTGGCATTTGGTACGAGCCTGGAAAATTGGCTAGCAGAAGCCTATCTGGTTCCCCCGTCGTCGGCAGTCGGATATGGGATCTTGGCGCTGTTTGCTCTCGGCGCGATCTTGCTAATTGTCGCCCTGCGAGGGCAGTGGAGGTCGCTTAGTCTAAGAAGCTGGCTGATTGTCGCCATTTTCTGCATTCTCGCATTCGTGATCGGTTCAATCGATCAGGTACCGCTCAGCTATCTCGCCCCTATAAATGCCGAATATCTCCCTGCCGGACAATCGATACCGCTTACGCCTCTTGGCTTGGCGATATTTATCTTAGTCGGAGCCCTTGTCAATCCTGCCGGAGCCTTCCTGGTTGCACTTTCTTTTGGAATCGGAAGAGGTCTCTGGGCGACACACCAGATATACGACTTCTTTGTTCCCGTTTTTGTTGCCACATTTGTAGCGGGAATCATGTATCAGCAGTATGCGGGACGTCTATATACATGGTTGCGAAAACCGGCTATCGCCGGATTCCTAGGCGCCTTTCTGCAGATATTTCTTGTTGTCCTCGCCATGTGGGCGACTGGATCGATATTATTAGGTGGTCTGCTGTCATTCGATCGAGCAATGGCGACAGCATTTGATCAGGCCCCGTTTTTGATAGCCAACGCGTTATTTGCCAGCTTGCTAGTCTGGTTGATCCTGTCGATCGCACCGTCCGCTCGGAAGCATACTGGTGTTTCCCGTTCCCCGTTCTCAACAACCCTCAACCGGAAACTTGCTACGACATACCTGATGTTGATAGGTCTGATTGGAGTCCTGCTCTTGGTGATGGGTTATGCGATCGCCCGCCAGACGGCGTTAACGTCCTTGACCGACAAGATGCAGGAGCAGACTGAGGTAGCTGCTGATTCGATAAGTGATTACCTGTCTACTCAAAAGGAACGGCTAGGTTGGATATCGACGAATAGCGAGTTGTCCTCTTTGCTCTCTTCTGCATCAGGTCCTGATTCAAGAATCATCGATTCCCTGGTTGAGCGATTCGATACAGCCTTCATTCTTAGAGGCGATTCTAAAGGCATTGAGCTCCATCCAATTTTTGGCGCGCCTCTTGACCTTTCGGCTTCCGAGAGCGAAACATACACGAAGGTCATAGAAGAGGGTGCGAGCGACACCGTAACGATATCCGAAAACGGTACCGATGAGCCGTATATCGAATTTATCTCGCGAATTCCAGAAGAGTTTTCCCTTGGTCCTGTCATTGTCGGCCGGATCGCGCCTGCTTCAATTGCCGCCGCGATACCTGGTAGCATGAATCTTCCAGATGGCGGCGATTTTTATATCATCAATAGTGATGGAGGACCGATTCTTGGTCCGACACGGCCCGATGGAATCAGCGGTTCAGCAGGACAGAGTGCCAGCAGTTTACTGACAGAAGCCGACGGTAGTAATCCAGCCGGTCAAGATATCATTTATACCACCGAAATACCTGAGTATGGTTGGACCGTAAACATGGCTGTGCCAGAAGAAACGCTCATTCAGGTAAGCCTAGAATCTCTTGGAAGAGGCGCCGTGCTCTTCATCGTCGCGGTGATCATTTCCGCCGCAGTTCTCTTCATGGTTGTTCGAACGATTAGTGAGTCCCTGAATCAGATTGCCGACTCGACTTTACAGGCAGCTCGCACCAGATCGGATGTCTCTGTCAAGACAAACGGACATGATGAGATCGATGGCCTAGTACGCGCTGTGCGGCGACTCCAGATCATGCATGAGCAACGGCTCGAGGAACAACGCTTGCTCCTCAACGTTAGTGATCAGGTTTCGCGGTCATTCGATTTGAACGAAGCGATGCCAGTTTTACTCGCCGGTTTGAAGCGAGGTACCTATGCTACTGGCGCTCGAGTGGTGATGACCAGTGCCGATGATAGAGCCCCATTGACTTTCAGCACCGGTTCTACCAGGAAATCGCTGGCTCTCCTGGACAAGACGATCGTACGACTTCTTCGTAGCAGGCCTGAGCTAATTCTTCGCACGCCACAAGAAGTTCAAGAGACGTTGGGTGCATCGGGAAATAACCATGTCCTACCCAATTCAATAGCCGCGATATGCCTTGAAAGCCGGGATATTCACAGCGTGCTATACGTGTGGCGTGATAGCCCTCATTATTGGGAAGCGAGCCAGCTTCGGTTACTGCGAACTCTTGCCGGTTACGCTTCTACACTAATTGAAAATGCTTCTCTACTGGCCAAGGTGGAGGGTAGCCGCAGACGTATGGCCGCCATTTTGGGAAGTACGGCCGACGCTGTCATTGCGACTGATGACGATGGAAAGGTTCTCCTATTCAATTCGGCAATGGAGGGTTATTTCGGTGTACAGGCGCGCAAGGCGATAGGACGGCCGATAGACAACGTCATCGAAGCGCCAGAGTTGGTAGAAGCTCTGCACAACGGCGCAGCGCCGCAAGGTAGACTGGAAATCAAGATCAAAGACGGACGAGTTCTAGATTGCGCGTTCGCCAGATTCAATGGATCAACTGTGCTTGAGGCAGGTAAAGTGGCGGTTCTTCATGATATTACCCATATCAAGGAGATTGATGCCCTAAAGTCGGAGTTCGTCTCCAATGTGTCCCATGACCTGCGCAGTCCGCTTGCTTACATGACCAATTACGCGGCGTTAATTCCAACCCAGGGTGAGCTAAAACCAAAACAGCAGGAATGGCTCGACCGAATCGTATCGGGCATCGAGGAGATGACCTCGTTAATCGAGACTCTACTTGACCTGCAACGCCTGGATGCCGGAATCGCTTTGGCGATGACCGAATTCAGAATTGAAAACCTTATCCGGGCGGTCGTTGAGGAATTCAGACAGCATGCAGGTGAACAAGGGACATCTATCGAACTACACATGGGGAGTGATTATCCGCCAATCGTCGGAGATCCGGACCTTATCAGGCAATCGCTTAGGAATTTATTGAGCAACGCGATCAAGTATGCCCCAGATAGCGGTCCTGTCGCCGTTGGAGTTCGCGTCGTAGGAAATGATTTGCTCATCTCTGTTGAAGACAGAGGACCTGGTATACCTGAGTACGAGATTACGCGCGTTTTTGAGATGTTTTATCGCGCACCAGCGGCTCGTGTCGCCAATCGGAAGGGCAAAGGCCTTGGCCTGGCTTTCGTTAGATCGACAGCGGAAAGACATGGTGGAAAAGCCTGGTGTGATAGTCAGCTTGGCAAGGGAAGCGTATTTGTCATTTCTCTTCCCATTAAGCAGGAAGTGCCTTTGGAAGTGCCGGCCTTGACGGCTTAGGTCGAGCATCCAGCCTGGAGGCTACTGCTTTCTGAGTCGCTCATTATGAATTAGAAGTCAGCTTTCGAGCTGACAGAGATGATACGAATAGATATTGGAGATCGGGAGACATATATGACTGAATCAGGATTTATTCATTTTGATTGTTATTGTGGCGCCGATCTCTATTACATGGTGTGTCAGCCGGATGAAGACAACTACAAGGTGGCGAAGGACGCCCTTATTGGTCTGATAAAACATCCCCATTATGCCATCTATACCGATATGGACGGTGTAAGCGGTGATTGCCCCCACTGTGGAGCTCTTGTGGAGTTGCCTGACCCAGAAACTGTGAAATTTCTAAGACGTCTAAGTTGGACAAGATTGGAGAGGGAGAGTATCGGCGGTACCGGCTCAGATATCACCCGGGATTGGTTGGAATCCGCGGAATACGAATATTCAAACAGGTCAACCGGTCCACGAGGTTAGCGACAAGGTCGACCGGATCTCTGATTATCTAGATCGAACGAAATACAAGGGGTTCATGCCGTTGGGGTGCCACAAGCGCTTTGCCCTTTCAGATAGAGCTGGTAATCGCGGCTGTTAGGATGTTCGCGATTTCTGTTATCTGCTCCTGATTAACAACTAGGGGAGGCCCTACCATGACCAAATCGCCGTCGCGACCGTTAGCGCAGCCTTGAGAGTAATATATCACCAGACCGAGGTCGAAAGCGCGTTGCCAGATCTCCAAGGCCAGATGATCTTCTGCATCAAAGGGTTCCTTGGTTTGACGGTCCTTGACTAATTCGACAGCCCAGAAGAGGCCACGTCCGCGGATATCGCCGACATGTGGGTGCTGCCCTAAAGATGTCTCCAGTAAAGCGCCAAGAAGAGTTCCCATTCGGGCGGAGTTGGCAACTAGCTCTTCTTTCTGGATGATTTGAAGAGTAGCCAGACCGGCGGCAGCTCCAACGGCATGATGGCTGAAGGTCCCACCATGATTGAAATCCCCGAGCTCGCGAAGAAGGAGATCGACATGGTCGCCGTTGGTCGCGATGAATCCAAGGGGAAAGTAACCGCTGGTCGCGCCTTTTGAAGTCACTAGGATATCAGGCGAAACATCCCAGTGATCGATAGCCCACCACTTGCCCGTTCTCCCCAAACCTACCATTACTTCGTCGACAATAAGCAGGACGCCATATCGATCGCAGATTTGCCGTATAATGGGCCAATAATCGGATTGCGGGACTATGGCCCCCAATCCTGCTCCGCTAATCGGCTCTGCGATAAACCCAGCAATGCGCTGAGCACCATGACGCAAAATCTCCTCCTCGAGCTTAGAAGCAACCTCTTCACCCGTCGACGGATAACGGTAAGGATAAGGAGGGTCGATATGGGGCATATCTCGCATCATGTCGAGATACGGCTTACGTAAACCGGGGCGCCCGCTTACACTTAAAGCGCCGAGAGTCATACCGTGGTAGCTTTGATGACGGCCAATGACCAGGTTTCGATCCATCTCTCCACGAGCCAGCTGGATCTGCCTGGCTAGTTTAATGGCTCCCTCGACTACTTCCGATCCACTACTCAGGAAATAGAATCGCGGATTGTCGATGGGGACTATTTGCGACAACTCGGCCGCGTATGATTCTATGGCGTCGCTAGTAAACATGGTCGCGTGAATATAGGCGGCTTTTTGCAGTTGCCTGTTCATAGCTTCAATAATCTCGGGACGGCCGTGACCGATGTTTACGACCAGGGCTCCACCCGATCCATCTATGTAGCGCTTTCCACTTTCATCAATGAGATAAATACCCCGACCATGGGAGATCTTCGGTCGGGCAAAGCCAGCCTTTCTATAGAAAACGTTACCGCACGGAAAAGTGTATCCTTCCATAGTTCATTTCTTAACGATACATGCCATCAGGATCGAGCTCCTCCCGGATGATGCGTAACTCCTCTTCTCCAGGGGGATCCATCTCCTTAACATCAGGCGAAATATGAATCGGCCAGCTGACTTCAGCCTTAATACTCTCCACTGACTCTCCCGGTGCTAATTCTGACAAGGTCATTTCTTTCGTCGACTTCGAGAAGGTAAATAGAGCCCGGTCTGTGATGACCAATTCTGGTCCTTCACCGGGAATACCTAAGTTCTCTCTTGTATCACCTCCCTCGAGGTGTCCGGGGCTGGTGAGAAAGTCCAACTTCTCAACGAAAGCACGCTTCTTCAGCCGCATGATTATCAACACCTTTTGGGCGTTAATGGCGATTTCGCAGGCCCCACCAGATCCAGGTAAGCGTACCTTTGGCCTTTCGTACGGACCAATTATCGTTGAATTTAGGTTCCCAAACCTATCTATCTGCGCTCCGCCGAGCAAGGCAACATTGACCAATCCTCCTTGTAAGTAAAGCATAAACAAGTCGGCCATACTCACGGCGGACATCGAGTCGCTCACAAGGGTAGGATCGCCAATGGATAAGGGCAAACGGGCTGGATTGGCGCCGAAAATCCCGCTCTCGTATACAAGCTCAAGGGTAGGAGAGTGACTCTTACGGGCCAGGTTACAGGCGATGTTGGGCAAACCGACGCCCACGAACACAACTCGGCTACCTCTCAGGGCGCGAGATGCGCTAACAATCATCATTTCTGCGGGTGAATAATTCATGGTTTCATTCATGTGCCAGGTACTTGGAAATTTCTCAGATGATGCTTAAAACGCGTATCGACTTAAGAACTCAGCTGTACAATCCATAGTCGACTGGACCTGCCAGCATCTCACCTGGTTTGAGGTTGTCAAACCTCTCAGAACCAAGTTTCTCAATGTAGGCGGCGCGATCTGGAACGTCGAGCACCCATTCGTTGAGCCACTTTTCGGTTAGATCGTGATCTCTCGAAATACGGTCCCAGTCCAGGTAGAAAGGGTTGTCACGATCGTAATAGCCTTGAACGTAGCTAGGATGGGCTCCAAAAGGCTCGTGAACGACGGCATCAACAATTAGACCTGGAATCAACGTACGGTTCGGATCATGCCTAATCACAGATTCTTCAACAATTTCCTCAACTACAACTATCACCTTTCTAGAAGCGAAAGCAGCTTCCTTCTGAACTCCAATTAATCCCCATATATGTGCGTTTCCCTGAATATCGGCACGCTGTGCGTGTATGAAGGCCACGTCCGGATTCAATGGAGGAACGACGGCAACTTGGTCATCGCCATACGGGCTTTCGATGAACTGAATGTTGTCGTTGGCCCGGATTATATCACTCCCAAAGTAGCTTCTAAGGGGGAAAAACGGCAGGTTACTGGCCCCGGCGATATACCGTCCAACCATCCCGAAGTGAGAGTATTCTTCGATCTCAAGAGCTCCTGGAATATCTTTTTCAACTGCCCGTCTAATGCAGTGAAGGCTACCAACGCCGGGATTTCCTAGGTAGCTGAAGACGAGCTTCTTGGCCGTACCCGCAGCTATCATTTGATCATATATCAGGTCGGGCGTGAGGCGACAGAGGGTCAGATCCTTCTTTTTCTGCCGGATGATCTCATGAGCCGCGGCGAAGCAGATAAAGGCTGTAAAACCCTCTATCGCGATCGTCGCACCGTCTTGTACGAAGCGATCCACCGCTTCATTCATGGTACAGAGTGTGCTTTCACTCATAGGGGGACTGAAGATGGAGATTGGGAATGCATCTTTTCAGCAATTCACTCCCGACCTCCGATCACTGTATGCTAATCTACA
>JAUVOB010000194.1 GCA_030599405.1 Chloroflexota bacterium
ACGATTGATGGACAGCGAGGATGAGGAAACAGATCCAGTAGGGACGCCGAGCGACTGATCTCTGAGAAACGAAAATGGGAGTATGCCGGGATTCGGGCGACGGGAGATTATTGATCTGCCAGTGATTCGAATCCCGGCTTTTTATTATGGGTGAAAGCAGAACTATTACCGTAGATATCGACGGACCGATTGCTACAGTGACGCTCAGCCGCGCAGAACAGCACAACGCTTTCAACCCCGATATGGTGAATGCCCTCACAGAATCATTTGGCCAACTAGGAAGAAGTAAGGACGTAAGAGTTATTATCTTGACTGGTAGCGGGCGTTCTTTCTGCGCGGGTGCTGACCTGAATTCAATGAAGACAGCAGCCGAGAATACATATGAGGACAATCTAGCTGATGCTGAGGCCATTTATGACCTCATGTTTGCCATCAATAATTGTCCGCATCCTGTCGTAGGGCGGATAAATGGGGCGGCCATCGGTGGGGGAGTGGGTCTGGTTAGCTGCTGTGACATCGTCGTTGCGGTCGATCGAGCCCGGTTCGCTCTAAGCGAAGTGCGTCTTGGTCTAGTGCCCGCGGTTATCTCACCCTTCGTACTCGCAAAGATCGGCTCAAACAATGCCCGAGAGTTGTTCTTGACCGGAGAGCGAATCAGCGCCAAACGCGCTAGAGAAATCGGACTCGTGGATCATGTTGTCGATGAACCGCATTTGGACGAGAGGATTAGGGAGCGCGTGCTGGAACTGTTGAAATCTGCACCAGGCGCTGTTACATCGGCTAAGCAGTTGATCGCGATGGTTACCGGGAGATCAGAAGCTGATCATCGCACCTATACAACGAGGCTAATCGCAGAACGTCGATCGAGCCCCGAGGGACGAGAAGGTATGAGTGCTTTTCTCGAGAAGCGGGAGCCATGGTGGCGCGACGACCAATAGAGTAAAGATTATCGAACAAAGCGTAATTCAGCAGTGTAGCCTTGGTAAGCAGTGCAGGCTACAATCCATCTACCAAATGGGGACGTTGGATGTTTGATAAGATTCTTGTTGCCAATCGGGGTGAAATCGCCCGTCGAATCTTCCGTGCTTGTAGGGAATTAGGATTACGATCAGTCGCGATTTACTCAGAGGTAGATCGAAGCGCACCTTGGGCACGCATAGCCGACGAGAGCTATCTCCTGGAAGGCGTAACCGCACGCGATACATACTTAAACCAGGAAACAATTTTCGAAATCGCGAAAGCTACAGGCGCTGACGCCATACATCCGGGATATGGTTTCTTAAGTGAAAATGCCGATTTTGCTGAAGCCTGTATAAAGCGAGGGATTCATTTTATCGGACCTTCTCCTGGGGCAATGCGAGCTCTCGGTAGCAAAGCCGGTGCCCGCATAGTCGCCAAGCAAGCACGGGTCCCGGTGATACCGGGCGTTGATGGCGCAGAGCACAGCGACGAAGAGCTTCAAAGTTCTGCGCGAGAGCTTGGATTTCCAGTTTTGATCAAGGCGAGTGGGGGAGGCGGCGGAAAGGGTATGCGGGTCGTCCGGGACCCGGATGATTTCCAATCTGCGTTGCGAACGGCCCGAACCGAATCCAAGTCCTCCTTTGGGAGTGATCATGTCCTTGTCGAGAAGTACTTCAAGGAGATCCGGCACATTGAAGTGCAAGTGCTGGGTGACCGGCATGGAAATATTGTACATCTGTTCGAGCGTGAGTGTTCGATACAGCGCCGGCATCAAAAGATCATTGAGGAGAGTCCGTCACCGGTGGTTTCTAGCGATCTTAGGGAGCAGATCACCAATGCCGCCTTGGCCCTTGCCAGAGCCGTCGGGTACACGAGCGCAGGTACGTTAGAGTTTATGCTCACTCCTGATGGACGTTACTATTTTCTAGAGATGAATACACGCTTACAGGTGGAGCATCCTGTGACCGAACTGGTTACAGGCATAGATCTTGCTGTTTGGCAGATCCGCTTAGCAGGGGGCGAACGACTCGCATTCGTTCAGGAGGATCTTGAACAACACGGCCATTCAATTGAGTGTCGGATATATGCCGAGGATCCAGCCAACAATTTCATACCTTCTATTGGCGAAATTGAATTCTACAGGCCTGCTTCGGGACCCGGTGTGCGGGTCGATGACGGTATAGAAGAAGGCACTCAGGTCAGTCCGTACTATGATCCAATGCTTTCAAAGGTAATAACATGGGGAGATGACCGGCGCGAAGCAATTCGGAAGATGGTCCGCGCCCTTCAAGACACTGTGATTCTAGGAGTTACAACCAACATACCTTATCTCGTCGACATATTGAAACATCCAGAATTCGACTCTGGTAGAATAAATACGAATTTTCTCGAGGAACATATGGAGCCGTGGACGCCTTCACCAGATACGTCCAACAGCACCTGGTTGGCGATAGCTGCCTACGAAGCGATCAAGGAGAGTCGTCGCACAGGGAGTTCACATGACGAAGATGATTGGAGCTCGGGCTCGCAAGATCCGTGGAAAGAGACTAGTAATTGGCGTAACGTCTCACGAGAGTGACCTGAATAGTGCGAGCCATTCTTCGATGAAGAGGGTTTGAGCTCGGCGAGTTCCATCTATGCCAACCGAAGTAAGTGTATCCTGCAATTGATCTCGATCAGAGATAATCGCCCGGAGATTCTTCTGGAGTTGTTTTCGTTTGCTGCTAAACCCGGTTCTGACTAGCTTCATGAAGGCTCCCACCTCGCTTTGTTCAATTAATACGTCTTTGTGTGCCGTAAACCGAACTACCGCCGAATCTACGCCTGGTTTTGGCCAGAATGATCCTGCTCGGATGATGAACTCCGTATTAATATCGCCGTGCAGTTGGACGCTGACAGACAAGATGCTCATCTTACCGGGTTCGGCCGTTAGGCGCTGAGCCACCTCTTTTTGAACAGTGAGCACCATGAGACTGGGCTTGGTCGGCGGATCAAGCAAATGCTGCAATATCGCGCCGGTTATATAGTACGGCACGTTGGCGACGACCTTGTAAGGGGCGCCAAAGAATTCTGACGGAACGACATCCAGAACACTGTCGTGGATCAATCGGATATTATCGTAACCTGCGAGTTCATCCCTTAAGATAGCTATAAGTCGATCGTCGAGCTCAATCGCAACGACTTGGCCCGAGGAATCGGCAATGATCTTAGTTAGTGAGCCGATCCCCGGTCCAATTTCGAGTACATTATCAGTTCGAGTGAGCGTGCCAAGATCACAAATTCTTTGTAGGATCGATGCCTCAACAAGAAAGTTCTGACCCAGACTTTTCTTAGGGTGGACACCATACCGGCCGAGGATTCCCTTGGGATGGATCATGATGAGTGGATCAATCCGCATATTCTCTTTTTAGAGCCCGCATATGGCCTCATGGTAGTTCGGTTGGGATTACGTAAGTGATGTCCACCGGTGGGGGTACAGGGGTTAGATAGTACACATCCACGTAACTGCTCCAAGCCACGAGTTCGTCCTCATCATATCCCAGATCGATCCAGCGGCCCTTTATACCTCCGCCTGTATCACCGGCATAACCAATGCCATATCCAGGAACGTACACCCAGCTGCGGAACGGCACGACGCTCGGATCTACGGCAACGACTCCAGTTCCTGCAGTTACACCGCTTGCCGTGATTCCATAAGCCGGATGATCGGGTGGCTTGCCTGAGGAGGAAGCTGTATAAGCCGTCACCCGCATTCTCACCACTCGCCAGTATTCGTAGGTTCCCTCGGGTGTCTCCAAAATCCGGACTACTATATTTGTGCCATAACCCGTAACTTCGTCGACGGTTTCTTTCTCTACCCATTCTCCATCGGCGGAGCGGCTGACCTCTACTCCGTCTTCATAGCGAATCTGGATCCTCCGTCGCATTATACCGGGTTCACCAGGGACGATGAGCGCACGCTGGTCTAGGTCCAACAGGTCTGTGCCCTGAAAAAGTGAATCATAAGGGATGGTTTCATCCTCGAATTGGAATTCCTCGGTAACCCGAACAACCCTTATTATGTTTCCAGGTACTACTCCGAATTCTGGTCCGGGAATCGTGTAGTCCAATTCGCCTAGCAAGATTCCCGCTTCGTCTATGATCTCCGCAGTCCTAGTGAAATTCGTGCGCTGACTAATGTGCTGCCCATCGACTGAAATGATAACGGGACTTGCACGAGTAATATGGATTTGCATGTCTGGTCTAAGCCAGGCATCTAGATCAGGTTCGACAGTATCAGCATTAATCAGCGAGATACTGGCTTCGTCAAGTACATCGCCAACCGTCTCAGCTCCGGTCGTCATTGTTTGGCTAATGCCGTCATCGTCAATCACGACGGTCTTGAACCGGCTGACATAGATCTCATCCTGTAGCGACGCGAATTCAACTGCCTCATAGCTGAGCTGCTCGCTCCCAACCTTTATGTCGTAGCTAGGTCCGATCGCAATACTGTTCTCCTGTAAAAATGGCGATAATTGAGCTTGGTGTGTCCAGATCACCTC
>JAUVOB010000186.1 GCA_030599405.1 Chloroflexota bacterium
CGTAGGCGGAAAACCTTGGGTACCGATTATCGACGAGTTCTATACTCGCTTCTCTGAGCGACTTGAGGTAGCAGACAAAGCCATAAGTAAGGTGGACGTTCGTTCAGAGCCAGAACCTGTGGGTCGTGATTGTCCTTTGTGCGGCAATCCGCTTGTTTACAGAAGTGGCCGATACGGCCGGTTTATTGGCTGCAGTAATTTCCCCGGATGCCGTCACACTGAGCAGATCCTGGATAAGATCGGAGTAGAATGCCCTCAAGACGGCGGTGACGTGGTAAGAAAGTACACCAGGAAACGCAAAGTTTTTTATGGCTGCTCTAATTACCCAGATTGCGATTGGACGAGTTGGCGAAAACCCGTCGAAGAACCTTGCAAATTCTGCGGTGGCTTAATGGTTCAGGTAAACACTCATTTCGCAGAATGTACCAATTGTGGTGAACGGCAACCTCATTCATCTAGCCAAACAACCGACGATGCAAAGGTTTCTACTGGCTAATTGCGACCATCACAGGTTATGCAGGGTGATAGAGGCGTTAACTTTGTTGAGGAACTGATCCCCTATGTTCCACCCCTGGTAGTTCGTCGACTTGCCGATATCTCACACCCATCATCAAAACCAACCGCGGAAGTCTATTCGGCTGCCGTTCTCTTTGCCGATATCAAAGGTTTTTCAGAACTAGCGGAAAACTTGGCTGAGCGGGGGCCAGAGGGTGCGGAGGAGCTTGCTCTTCTTCTTAATGATTGCTTTGGACATCTCATCCAAATTATCACCGAACACGGCGGGGAGGTAACCAAGTTTGCCGGAGACGCATTATTGGCTATTTGGTCAGTGCCCACCGACCTCTCCAGGGTGGGACGAGCTGCGAGGGATATGCTCGCTGATATGGTCTTGAGGGCGACGCAATGCGCGATTTCAATCCAGAGGAGCTCCGACGATCTGCTCATTCAAAGAGACAGTGGATCCCTGCTTCAGATCGCTGTTGGTGCTGGGGATATCTACGTTGTGCACTTAGGAGGGGTTCTGAATCGATGGGAGTATCTTCTTTCGGGAGAACCATTGGTTCAAATGAGCGTGGCCAAGGATCTTGCTGCGTCTGGAGACGTAGTTCTCTCTCCAGAGGCTTGGGATCTTGTTAAAGATCATTGCTCGAGCGAACTCATAAGTAGACGGTTCGTTAGAGTTTTCGACGTCAAGAAGAAATCGCCGACTCAACCTGTTGAGGTTGCCCAAATAAGAAGCGACATGGTTGGAGGGATGAAGACCTATGTCCCGGCTGCAATAACGCGTCGACTAGAGGCAGGCTTCGGGCAGTGGCTGTCTGAAATCAGGCACTTGACAATTCTCTTCGTAAAGCTGCCTGGTTACGGTACTTCCATTACTCATCCCTATGCGACAACCGTTCCTGAGGCCCAGGCCGTTATGCGGGTCATGCAATCATCGCTATACCGCTATGAAGGGAGCATTAACAAGTTCAACGTTGATGACAAGGGCATCACTCTCGTCGCCGCGATGGGTCTACCTCCACTTTCTCATAAGGATGATGCCACCAGGGCGGTTCACGTTGCCCTAGACATGCAACGAGCTCTGAATGCGCTGGATCGGCCATGTGCTATCGGTATCGCCTCAGGCTGGGTATTCTGTGGTCCAATTGGCAACGAAAGCCGGCGTGAATATACAGTTGTAGGTAATAGTGTAAATCGAGCTGCCAGCTTGATGCAGGTCGCCGAACAACGCAGGGCTATGGATGGTCTACCTTCCTATGCATTGTGCGATGAAGCCACGTTCGAAGGAATCAGTAGCGGTATACATGATGAGTCGCTTCATGATAGCCAGCTTGTGTTCGAACATTTTACCGGCGTGATGCTCAAAGGGAGAAAAGCACCGGTAACCGCATATCGACCGCTTCTGCGTAGACTAAATGCTCCGGCGGCACCCATGTCGATCAAGAAAAAGGGCTCAATTATTGGTCGCCAAAAAGAAAGGGAAATATTGAATAGTCATCTACGAGCGTTCACCCGGTCTGAATCATTCCTTAGGTTGCTAGTGTTCGAAGGCGAGGAAGGGATCGGGAAATCTGCGTTCTTACATGCGTGTCTTAGCGATGCAGCCTCTAAAGGCGTTCCATTCTATTTAGGCGGTGGAAAGGAATTCGAGCAGAACACATCATACCATGCCTGGAGACCAATCTTTAAGGAGATCTTCGACATCGACGTGAGTGTCGATGATGTTAGTAGCCAGCGAAACAAGGTTCTGCGAATGTTACCAACCTTGCCGGGTGAGAAGGGTTTTCCTGCTCTGGCCCTTCGTCTAACGCCGCTTCTTAACCCGGTTCTTGGCTTGGAATTCGCCGAAAACAGGATGACCAATGCGATGGCTCCCAATATTAGGGAGCAGACAACGCGCTTGTTTCTAGTGCGCCTGCTTCAACGATCATTCTATGATTCATTGAAACATAGCCATCAGCCCCATGTGATATTCCTCGACAACGGCCAATGGTTAGATAAGGATTCCTGGCGTCTGGCAGTTACTGTGAAGAACCTTGTTAGACCATTGCTGCTGATAATCGCCTCTCGTCCATTGCATCAAGATGCCCTGGGTCGAACACCGTACTCAGCGCAAGCTGAGTTCTTGCAGGAGCGTAACCTAGAGCGTCTCAGAATGGACCAACTATCAAAAACCGACATGGCTGCCGTACATTCAGATCTAGTTGCTCCTTATGCCATTTCAGACGAGCTTTGTGATGCTCTCTGGAAAAAAGGTGGCGGCAATCCCTACTTGGCTGAGCACTTAATTCATCATTGGCGAGCATTGGGTCTGATTAGCGCTCACGCCTCTGAGAGCATCGAGATAGATAACTCGATAACTACGGGGGAGGTTCCTGTTCCAGGTCCAATTCAAAAGATTATCGTCGGACGCATCGATACTCTGCGGCCCGAGCAACAGATGATAATCAAAGCCGCCAGCCACCTTGATGGCTCATTTTCAGAAGATGATCTGGTGCGGCTACTGAGGAAAACTAGCAAGGAGATGGACCTGCCGGATCTCTTGCGTTCGCTAGTCGGTTTGCGACTCCTAAACATCGCTGAGCAAACGCCACCGGAAAGCTACCGATTCTCATATGAATTAATACGCGACGTTGCGCGGGGGTTATTGACGACAGATCAGCTTAAGACTTTTCAAGCTGTCGATCTGATGGCGTCGTAAACTCTCTGGGGCGTAAAAGGAATGTCTCGGATGCGGACGCCGGTAGCATCGAAGATGGCGTTGGCGATGGCAGGAGCCACACCATCTTTCGGTATCTCGGCTATCGCCTTCGCACCGAAGGGACCTGTAGGTTCATGTGTCTGCACAAGTATCGTTTCCATCCGGGGCATCTCATCAGCGCGATAGATATGGTAGGGTCCAAAACTATTGTTTAGTAAATCACCATTGTTCGAATAGACCATCTCCTCGCAATGACCATATCCCAATGCCTGGGTCATTCCTCCTTCGACCTGCCCACTTGCCGTTAAAGGATTGATTGGCACACCGGCATCGACAGCCATAACAAGTCTCGTAACCGTCACCTGTCCTGTCTCCATATCGACTTCCACCTCTGCGAATTGACCTGCAAAAGGAGGTGGAGAATCCATGCTAACAAACGAGGCCGTTGCCATTATCTGTCTCTGCTGGTCCTGGTGGAGAGAATGTAGGGCTACGTTCTCAAGCGACACGGATCGTCCGTCAGGTGCAATAACCTGTCTATCGGACAATCTAATGTCTTTCCAGCTTTCCAGGTCAAGCATCAGTGCGGCTCGTTCTCTAATCTGATTGGCCACGTCTCCGGCTGCTTTTAAAACCGCGGTTCCAGAAACGAAGGTTGTGCTGCTGGCATAGGCGCCTGTATCGAAGGGGGTCATATCGGTGTCACTGGAATAGATGATGATGCTGTCTAGTGATACACCTAGAACCTCGGCCGCAATCTGAGCCAATACCGTATCCGAGCCAGTTCCGAGATCTGTGGCTCCAACCAGCACATTGAACGAACCATCATCATTGATCTTGATACTAGCGGCACCCATATCTAGCCCAGGAATAGCTGTTCCGTGCATGCACATAACGGCACCCAGTCCCCGTCGGATGTGTGGTTTTCCCGGCACGGAATGCCAACCAGGATTGTATTTCTCGTTCCACCCGATAGCCTCCATGCCCCTTGTAAAACATTCATCTAAGCCACATGATTGGATAACTGGTTCAAAGTCAACGGTTTCTTTATCACCTTCGCCAAGCAAGGGCGCGATCGGCATAGTATCACCAGCCTGGACCCAATTCTTCTTGCGAAATTCAATTGGATCGATCTTCAAAGCGTGAGCGATTTCGTCCATATGGCTTTCGAGGGCGAATTGAGCTTGTGGACCACCATATCCACGGTAGGCGCCTGGGACTGGAAGATTGGTATAGACCACGTCACAATCAAACTTTCGATTGGGACAGTTGTAGCTGCTAAGGCCACGCAATCCAGTCACAGTTTGAACCGTCAACCCATGTGTGCCATATGCTCCCGTATTACCGACCACCCGCATCGACATGCTGTGTAATGTACCGTCAGCCCATACTCCGGTCTTGTAAGTAATAGTCTGGGGATGTCTAGTTCGGCTACTCTGAAACTCTTCCTGCCGGGTAAGTTCGAGACGGACCGGTCGACCTGTGGCGATGGAAAGGTGCCCCACGA
>JAUVOB010000106.1 GCA_030599405.1 Chloroflexota bacterium
AAACCCTTCAGGTAGAAATCACCCCCGTCATGGAAGAACTTTCTGATCCCGTTTGTCTGGATGTTAGTATAAGTAGCGAGATCGCAACACTAGATCCCCAACTATCGGCCGGAAAGCCAGACGTACATGTTATCGACAACATCTTTACTGGGCTTACCCGCTATAACCAGCGGACTAATACGATCGATCCCGAGCTAGCTGCCAGTTGGCAAGTCAGCGAGGACGGCCTTATCTGGACCTTCAATTTGCGCGACGATATCTATTGGGTTCGTCGCAACGAATCTGGCGGCCTGTTAGGCAGTGGGAATGTCGTCGAGCCCTTACGGCCTGTGACTGCTCATGACGCCGTCTTCGCCATCCAGCGTGCCTGTGACAGTCGACTGCCAACACCTGATGTCTTCGTCCTTTTCATCATTGAGGGCTGCGGACACGTTTTTGATCTGGAAGAAGCAGCTGAAGAAGATTTGGAATCGATCAGAGCCAGAGCAATAAATGACACCACCTTAGAGATAACGCTTATCGAGCCTGCCAGTCATTTCCTGACCATGACCAGCACCTGGCTGCTACGTCCGGTCCCGGTTGAAATAGTTGAGGAAATGGCTGATGAGTGGGATGCTGTTGAGAACATCGTCACGAGTGGACCTTTCGTCTTGAGTCCGGATAGCCTGATGGACACGCGGATCGTTCTCGAGCGCAACCCGTTCTGGCCCTTGCCTTTCGAGGGTAACGCCGATTTGGTTAATATCTTACAGCTTGATACAGGGGATGCCTATCAGATGTGGCGGAATCGGAATCTGGATGTAAGTCCAATCCCCCGGTCCGAGCAGGCCAACATCCTGAGCCAGCATGAGGGGAAATCCATTCTGGTACCGAATCAAGCTGTGTTCTATCTAGCCTATAACGCTGACAGCCCGGTTTTCAGCATCCCAGAAATAAGGCGAGCCTTTAGCTGGTCTATCGACCGGGATCGTCTAATCCGAGAGGTACATGGAGGTCGGGGAAATCCGGTGCGCCATCTTGCACCTCCTGGTGTGATTGCCGCTCCTCCAACAGACGAGATAGGTGTTGGATACAGTCCTGACAAAGCTCGTCAACAGATGAACGCTAGCCCATTTGGTGACTGCCGTCTTATCCCATCAATACGATATATGGTGACTAATTCAGATATAGCCTTGCAGCAGGCAGAGTTGTTCCGCGAGATGTGGCGAGAGGAGCTCAACTGCCCTGAGGATAAGATTATCATCGAACAAGTTCAATTTGGTACTTTGCTGGCCAGCACCCGTTCTGACGCGACCGTTGGGGATCGTCCTGATCTCTGGGACCTGGGTTGGTCCAGCTATTATCCCGATGAAGATAACTGGGTCGGCGACGTACTTCACTGTTCCGAGAGTGAAAATCGCCAAAATCGCCAATGCACCCAGATCGATCGTTGGATCGTGGCGGCTGATGAGCTTGTAGAATTGGAGGAAAGGACCAACCTCTATCGCCAGATTGAAAGAAGCTTTTTTGGTGATCAAGGTAGTGAACCGATTTCTCCCTTATACGTGCGAGCAGATTACCTTCTGCGACATGGATGGGTCGATTTTGTACCCTCATCCTTTGGGGGTGAACAGTTCGATACCTATTACATCGAAGCTGAGGTCAAGGAGCTGGAGCGAAGCCGGTAAGCTCTGGGAATTTGTAGATGACCTTTCCCGCAAACGATCTCTCAACCTTAATTGAGGGTGCGAATACGTTCTCCCTATCATTAAGCGGCAAACAGCTTGCCCAATTCGCCCGGTATAAAGAACTCTTGCTCGAATGGAACAAGCGAATAAATCTGACGGCTATCATTGGCGAACAGGATATCCAGATCCGTCATTTCCTGGATTCACTTACCTGTACGTTAGTCACAGGTGATCTTAGTGGCCAGGCAATGGTCGATGCCGGAACCGGCGCCGGTTTTCCTGGCTTGCCTCTGAAAATATACTATCCGGAGCTAAAACTCACGCTGGTCGAAAGCGTGAGCAAGAAAACATCCTTTTTGGAGGTTGTCATCGATGAACTTGGCCTAGAAAATGTGGATATCATCGCCGAGCGCCTGGAGGATGTCGGCCAGGATCCGGATTTTCGTGAATCCTTTGATTGGGCTGTTTCCCGGGGAGTAGCAAAACTCACCGTGCTCGTCGAATACCTCCTGCCCCTTTGTCGATTAGGGGGTCGAGCATTAGCTCAGAAAGGAGAAGGCGCCCTTGAGGCATCGGGTTCGGCAGCCCGGGCAATCAGATTGCTCGGAGGTGGCGAACCGGAAATACGGCCGGTTATTTTGCCAGATCGCCAGCGAACCCATTATCTGGTTGTTATTCCGAAGGTTGCTCTTTCGCCCGCTAAATATCCTAGGAGACCGGGAATCCCAAGCAAGCGACCGCTCGCGTAGTCTATGCGTTTAGGCACCTGTTGGATTCGGCATCAAGCCTTAGGTATCGAACACGGTCGTCTTCGCCCATAGCTGAACCTAGGCTATCAGCAGTGAGGCGCGGGCGAAGAACTTCAGATATTTTTCCATGTCTTTGATCAACATTTCCCCGGCTTCTGACGTTCCTGCCGGCGGCGATTCGCCCTCCTCCAAGTTAAACTTCCCCTGCTGATAATCTCGAGTCAGCACTGCTATCAGATCTTCCCTACTGTGCTTCCCGTCCAGGTAACGGAGAAGTTGTCTTGAAAAGTCATCTAGCTCGACTCGCTCGTGGCGCATATTGGTCACCTTGACCATATAATTCAATTGCCATCTGGCAACCATGCTTGCTTCGGGCATATCACTGATTTCGACGACGAAATTGGGTGGACGGATGTGGAACCCGACGAGGCTCTCGCTGTAACTATAGGCTCGCAGGAAATTGGCTGCCACCAGGGTTGCATGCTCAGTTATTGATTCCCCGTCCTTCAATGACACCTCATCTAAGGACGCTTCGACAAGTTCACGGAAAGATGCAGCCCTGGGATAAATGTGGGCGAGGTAATTGAAAGCCGCCACCGTCAACGGGTGGTCGGTTGTAAAACTGGCGCCGTCCTGCCCCTTGAATTGAAACAGATTCGCGGGAAGATCCTCCGGTTTGTCAGTTGCTTGTCTCGCTCGGGATACCAGGTGAAGGTCAAATACCGCCTCAGGGCCGAGCATTCGGTTCACTTCTAGCTCCTGGTGGCACAGCAATGTGCGTCGAAAGGTCCGGAAATTGAGGAAATCCAGGTATTGCTCCATGTCAATGGTATCCTGGGAGATCTGGCGAAGGTGATCTCCAACCTCTTGAGGGAACTTAGACGGTATCACATTGGAGAACTCAGTTTCAACAAGGTATTGAAGAGCATTCCTGGATGCGTGATCGACAAATTGGTAGAAATAGACTGGCTCGTTGAATTCTTCGAGCTCATCATGAAGAATTAACCTGGCATCCTTAACCTTTGTTCCAGTTCGTTTCTTCCGGATGAGTTCCAGGTAAGTTGCCAAATAGGCTCCAAAAGCACTTTCCTTCGTGCCGATGGCCTCGGACAGAAACTCGATCAGCTTCCTGGCTTCGTCCGCTTTCTCCATGGGAGGTTCGATGTCGCGGACTCGATACAGCATCATGCCTCGCACCATTCCCATCATAGACCATCCGGGGTAGGTATTGTAGCTAATATAAGCGATACCTTCTGGGGCCAGGTTCTGCCGGCACACAACCATTATTTGATCTCGAATAGTCTCGGGTACCCATGAATAGATTCCGTGGACGATGATGTAATCAAACAAACCGAGGTCGGCCTGTATGTCCATGATATCCATGCATATTAACTCAACGTTGGCCAATTCCAGTTCCTTGACTCGATCAAGGCCATAGTCGATCTGGACTGAGGAGTAGTCGAGGCCTGTAAATTGACTTTCGGGAAGAGCATAAGCCATCGGAAATAGATTGAACCCGGCCGCGCAACCTAACTCTAGCACCCGGCAATTATCAGCAGGTGCTGGATTCATTCCTAGTATCGAGGCCAAGGTCTCCATCCGCTCAGGGTGTGTATGGCTATGGGTTAAGTGGGGATATGGGAATTCGTCGTAAGGGTTTAAAGATTGGACTTCTGACATCGAAGCCTCGGCCTAGATGAATATATGAGCGGATCTGTAAATTGGCGCAAGTGAGGAAATCGTTGAGATTACAATGGCCAATTATGGCCGCGGCGCCAATTCCTGAGCAAACACGATCTAGCCGATTATACTGCCGATCGATATCCCTACAATTTACTGATGCCTCATGGGTGATGAGATGAACCGCACAAAGGGATGCCGGAATATGTATTAGTCTGCTCCTCAACGATAGGCTGGCTGGCAGAGCCGATTTGCTTGACTAAATTACCTTTTCTAATGGCATTATCGGGTTCATTCAGGGCGAAGATCGAAGGCGTGTCAGAGAGGGGAGATCCAACATCAGCGTTACAGGGGCAAATAAATAATTGCACAAATCATCTTCAACTCGACTCCAGATCAGGCTACTAGCAGCGCTGCTCGAGCGAAGAAATTCAGACGTCTATTGATTTCCTTTGCCAGCACTTCCCTCACCTTCTCAGAACCCGGCTCCGACGCCTCGTCATCAAAAATGGTGAATGTACCCTCTCTGTAATCCTCGTAGATGATATCCCACAATTGTTGTCCATCGTGATCTCCGTCCAGGCTACGAATCAGGCGCCGGGCCATATCATCTATCTCCACGCGCTCGTGGCGCATACTGGTGACTCTGAGCATGTGGTCCGATTGCCATCTAGCTATACGGCTTGCTTCCGGCTTCTCGCTTACCGTCGACATCAGCTGCGGTGGATGCACGTGGAATTCAACCAGGCTTTCGCTGTAGCCATAAGCCTGGAGGAAATTCGCTGCCATTAGAGTTGCGTGATCATCCAAAGATTCACTCACTTGAATTGGGGATGCTCTAGCGGAAGTAT
Source organism: Chloroflexota bacterium (assembly GCA_030599405.1). Taxonomy (GTDB): domain Bacteria; phylum Chloroflexota; class Anaerolineae; order Promineifilales; family Promineifilaceae; genus UBA11865. Next base: position 4,948 of record JAUVOB010000106.1, read on the forward strand.
GGACAAGCTCTCTAAAAGAGGTAGCTTGTGGATAAATCTTACGCAGATGGCTGAATGCTGCTATCGTTAAGGGGTGATCGGTAGAAAAGGTGGCGCCCTGTTTGCCCTCGAAATGGCTCACATTTTCGGGCATTTCTTCAGTTTTTTTGCCAACCTCTTTGGCATTAGAGACCAGGTTAAGGTCAAACACGATATCCGGCTTTAAGCTCCTGTTTACCTTGATTTCTTTATGGCAAAGCAGAGTGCGGCGGAATCCCCGATTCTTCAAGATGTCTAGATATTGCTCCATCTCGACCGTATCTCGTGCCATCTTCTGTAATTGTACCTGCACCTTAGGAGAGAGATTAGTAGGCATCACCTCCGCGAACTCTGACTCCACGAGATATTGCAGTCCGAACCTTGAAGCATGTTCGACGAACTCACTGAAGTAGACCGGATCATTGATTTCAGCCAGTTCATCATGCACCAAGAGCGAATCGACCCCTCTCTTGGATTCCATCATTTTCTCTTTTAGAAGGTCATAGTAAGCAGCCAGATAGGCCCTATAGATCGTATCTTGGGGCTCGAGGGCCTCGACCAAGAACTCTATCAACTCTACAGCCTTGGCTGCCGCAATCAAGGGGTTCTCGGCATCGCGTGTATGGTAACGCATCAGGCCCCTAACCAAGGTGATCATATGAGCACCCGGATACGTATTATAACTTATGTAAACAACTCCTTGAGGAGCCAGATGCCGCTTGCAGACCTGCAACAATTGATCACGAACCGGCACTGGTACCCAGGAATAGAATCCGTGGGCGATAATGTAGTCAAAATGCCCGAGTTCTTGAGGCATCTCCATAATGTCAATATGGCGCAACTCTAGGTTGGCCAAATCCAGATCACTGACATTCGCCTTGCCTTGTTCGATCTGGACGGATGCGGAATCCAAACCAACAAAGTGACTTTCGGGATAAGCGTAGGCCATCGGCAACAAGTTGGCTCCGGCTGCGCATCCAAGCTCCAATACCCGGCAATTATCCACTGGTGCTGGCATCAAGCCCAGCATGGTAGCCAGTGTCTCCATCCGCTCCGGGTGCGTGTGACCGTGCGTCATATCAGGATAGGGGATCTCATCGTAAATGTTTGGATTTTCGCTGATACTCATTAGG
>JAUVOB010000052.1 GCA_030599405.1 Chloroflexota bacterium
ACCTCATATGCATCACAGAAATCGAGTACTTCTTGGAGTTCAGATGCATAGAAAGCGTTAAGCATGGCCATCACGGTTCCCGTATTCGCAGGTACACTCTCGCAGTTATATAGGACATTACGCTTGGCAAAGAGTGGAATGCTATCCAGACTGCATGGATGACCTCCGATAGTTGAATCCGGCGGCAGCTCTTCGATAAAGGCGAAGAGATCCCTTTCTTGATCCGAGGCAACGTAGAAAGGTGCTTTCAGGAGCGACATATAAAGAGCAGCGCCAATAGCTACAGTACCTATCGCAAGAATCCGCATCCAACCGGGAAACGAATGGTCCCAAACTACCCGGTTTTCTTCGCCCAGTATCTGATTGCGACGAATAACAATTATCGTCAATGCAAGAAGCAGTAGAGACAGCGAAATCAATAGCGCCCGGGCTCCGGACAGGCCGAGTGTCTGGGTAAGGGTGCTGCCCTCGGGTAGATTCAGCGCAAGAACTATCACGAGAGTTGAGACTATGACCACCAGTCCTAATAACATCTTCCCGTTCTGGCGCTGCCATTTTACGGCCTGTCTCATGCCCTGTGGGCTGTACGTCACGACGAAAATCGTTAGGAAGGCCAGGAGGCTTGCCTGGGAATAACGGCTCGGGTAATAGAGTAATAACGACGATGTTGCTATCAAACCAATCCAAGCGGCTGCAAAGCAAATCAAGCCAGCAAAAAACACCTGCTTCAGCGTTGTAGGGAATGTAGTCAGAGCTGATTTGTCCAATCGGATGATGATGACAGCCATCGCGGCCATTACCACGATATAAACCAGATTTGTGCTGCCCTCAGTTAATCCCCCAAGGCCTAGCACGGGATACATCGAAAAGAGAGTATGCCTCCCTTCTACCTGGTATATCGGATTATCGATAACGGCTGTCGTAGCTCCAGGTTCATCAGTAACAGCGGCCGTAGTCGTGCGCACGGTTCGCTGTACCTGAGACAACATAGACACTCCGACAAGCCCAATGGCGAACACCAAAGGTACCGCCCGTCGGAGATTTACTCTGAAATACGATCTGGTTGAACTACGTTCGAATAAAGATAATCCATAGGTGACTGTGCCAAGTACAAACACTGGTGGATAGATAACACCACTGAAGAATAAGACGATTGCCGCCTTCCAGTCCTGGCGTTTCATCAGATAATAAATAAGGGCAAATAAAAATGGGAGAGCGAAAGATCGCCTCAATCCTCCAATAACCGAGGTAGTTGTCGGCGACGCCAGGTTTACCACCGTGAATACCAGCGCCAAAGCCATACCCAGGTGACTTCCTCTTATCTCCTCCCCAATTCGAAAGAGATAATATGCTGAAGCCAGAAGGAGCGGGAATGCCAGAAGTTTGCTAACGAGGATTGGATCAGCTACCGCATGCGTTATCTCAAACAAAAGACTATATGCAGGTCCCTTCGAATTATTGTATAAGCTAATTGGCCCGATATCGATGATGTTCGAATTGCTCGATATTATTTCAGGATTCTCACGCCAGTATACCCAAGCACTGCTGCGAAAATCCTCTTCCACGGCGAAAGGATCCATTATCCTAGGCACCTGGACCATAAATACAGCAACGAAGGCCAGGAGCAAAGTAACCGCGAGGAGACGACGCGAATTGCGATCTTCCGCTAAAGGACTGGCCGAGGTTATCTCGCTGCTTTTTACTTCTTCCATGCTATTGGGACGTCATACCTCGCAGAACCGCTCCTTCTCCTCTAAGTAGATAAGCTGATATACCCAGAGTTTAAGCTCCATCCACCTGCAACATCGCCATTAACCTGGCGACAACCATGTCCATGGCCACCTGATTCAATCCGCCATGGGGGATGATGACGTCGGCATACCGCTTGCTCGGCTCAACGAATTCCAGGTGCATGACCCTGACGGTCTCCATGTACTGTTTGATGATAGATTCCAACGACCGTCCGCGCTCGTTCATGTCACGTTCCAACCGGCGTATAAACCTTACATCTGCATCGGTGTCCACGTAAATCTTAATATCCATCAGCTCTCGAAGCGGGCCGTTAGTGAAAATCAATATCCCATCGATCAGGATGATTGGGCTTGGCTCGACCAGCTTGGTCTGCTCTGTCCTCCTGTGGTCAGTGAAATCATAAACCGGAATACGTACCAGCCGGTATTCCAGAAGCTGCTCTATATGCTCGATTAACAACTCCGTCTCGAGAGATTCAGGATGATCATAATTGAGGCGAGCCCTCTCTGACAATGGTAAATAACTCATATCCCTGTAGTAAGCATCGTGGGGGACGTAAGCCACCTGGGAAGCACCTACAGCTTTGAGGACGTTACGCGCTACCGTCGTCTTGCCCGATGCGGTACCGCCAGCTACTCCAAAAACGATCGGCCTTGCATTGGTCATCAACATTCTCCCCTTAGTTAGCAGAACACTGGTAACAACTGATACTCGTTATGGTAACACGATTACAAAACCGGCGCATAAAAAAAGCTCCAGGCAGAACCCAGAGCTCGCTACTAAGACAAGCCACCCATGAGACTCGAACTCATAACCTATCGCTTACGAAGCGATTGCTCTACCGATTGAGCTAGGGTGGCGCTCAGTAAAATTATATCAACCGGACTGGGGGACAGCAAACGAGGCACTGGCAATTTCAATTAATTAAATCTGAAAGATGCGATCACGATCTATTGGCTAATTGGCTGCGATAAGGTTTTCGCCCGGAATTCGTTAGCAACGACGACGATTGTGGCAAGAAGGACACCAATTACCTGCCAGTACCCCTGATAGGACCATTCCTGCCATATGAGAACGCTAAAGACGAAGACTAGCAACAAAAGAACAGCTAGCTGCACAGACCTCTGCGCTCTGGAGGAACGCGTCAATAGCCAGAAAACGAGGACTATCAAAGGCACGTAATCGTATTGGAGGGCGTAGGGCGTAATCAACAAGGTGAGTAGGATCCCTGTGCCGGTGATTACGACCGGATCCCTGTACCGGATCCAGGCTGCGCTAACCAGGATCAACCCAATGGCTCCCAGCAATCCCACAATCAGGTAAGCAATCGCGCCTGAGATAGACGCGGAATGGGAGAGGCTATCATAGGCGGTTGCGTAAACCCGCCGGAACTCAATCTGCCCCGGTCCTTGTAGCTGGTAAAGCAACCCCTGACCAAAACCCTCAGATTCAAATAACCACCAATTTGGCATGGCGATTGAAGCAGCAACCGTGAGGATCAACACCCAGACGACCGCCCAGAGCACGGACTTTGGTTTTTTCAACAGCATCCAGAGACCTAGCAATATAACGGCAATAAGCGTCGCCTGAGGCTTCGTAAAGAGGATAACAAGCCCCAGTCCAGCCAAAGCAAGCCGGTCATGCTTCATAGATCTAAGAGCTAGAGCCGCTCCAAACAACAGCAATATGCCAGCCTGCTCAGAGATCAGGCAGAATGCGCCGAAGGTCAGAAACGCCCCGAGGTAAATGAGCCATCTCCGCCACCGATCAAGTTGCCAACTAAGAGCGTCCCGAATCCATTCGAGGCTGACGTAGAATAGGACGAGATTAATGACTATCCAGACCGCTCTGGCCGCCTGAAAGGGCAAGAAAGTCAGCGGTAAGAACAGTAGGACAAACCAAGGAGGATAGAAGTAGGGGTTGTTGGATTGGAAACCGGTTAACTCCTTCAGGATCGGCGCCAGCTGCGCATAATCGTAGGGATTTCCACCTCTACGGACCAGCATAGCCGCCGCGTGATACCCTCGATAATCGACCCCTCCCCTGTTAAAAGCGATAAAACCGAATCCGATGAGGATCAAAATGAAAGCTGCCAAGGAAGCAAATTCGAATATTCCAAGTTGGAATCTAACTGGAGACCTTCTCGACTTCATTATTTCTGTCAATTTATGCTTTCTAGCCAGTCAGTCGTTTACGTAACGAACGTAACTATTTGTAAAAGAACGCTGCACCTGTTGATCCTTACAATCAGCCCGTCCTATATTCGAATATACCTCACATATTCTGTTTCAAACCCCACCAATCATCCTGGCGCGGATCTTGATTCAATCATGGGATGCTATTGTGACTTCGTTCAAGCCGATCGTCGTCACCTTAACTCGACGAAGATCCAAGATAGGGAAACGATAATACACATATCGTGAGTGATACAACCGCCCAAAGGTACTTCTTGCAGACCTCGATCGAGTATTGTACTGTCTAAGCATATCCGTCGCACTCCAGGATTACCGTGGAATGAGTCCAGATTTAATTACCAAGCTTCGGGAACATCGGTCTTTTGTTGTCCATTTTGCTATTGTTGTCTGTCTGCTTTCCATTGGCTCATGGGCTGTCTATCTACTGTTTGACAAACCGGAGCTGGGCATCGATGATGCCCGTATCTTTTTTGTTTATGGTGAGAATATTATTGAAGGCAACGGAATCGTCTTCAATGCCGGTGGGGAGAGAGTCGAGGGTTTTACCTCCCCGTTCTTCCTCCTCCTTGTTGTAGCAGCCTTCGCCATTTTCAACAGACCAGAGATATATCTCTTGTCACTAAACTTGCTGATCATATCAGGCGCAATTTCGGCGCTTTGGTACTTCGAAATCAGCAAGAAGCTGATTAGTTGGCGAAGTGTATTATTTCTTCTGTGGATAGTCGGCGCTCCTGCGTACATTGTTTGGATGTCTCTCCCCCTCATGGATGCGGCCATCTGGTCAGCGATCCTGATTTTTTCTGCGGTAATCACTTTACGTGCAAGTAGCCCTGTTCTCATGGCCCTCTGCATCATTCCTCTTGTACTTACCCGCCCGGAAGGGATTATTTGGGGGCTGGTCTTGATATTGCTTTTTGGCGCGGGTGTCGCCTCGAATCTTGGAGCCTCAGAAGCCCGGCGCGCGGTTCGTCTCCCAGTGTCCGTATATCTTTTAACAATTGTTGCCTTGTTTGGAGCGCGCTTGGTGTATTTCGGATTTCTTCTACCCAACACGTACTATGCAAAAGTAAGCCCAGACATTCTCTACAATCTAAGACAAGGATTCGTATACCTGGTGGCATTCTTTGCCTCGAATCCACCAGCATTGATAGTCGTCTTGTGGGCATCAATTGCCGGATTAGTTTTCAATTTGCCAGAATTTATCCGTAACGTTACATCGTTGCCTATCATCGGCGAAAGTAAGATAAATGTACGATATATGATTATATCTCTCATCGCCATTACCGGACTCTCAATCCCAATTTTATCCGGTGGTGATCACTTCAGATTACTTCGATTTTACCAACCGGTTTGGCCACTTCTCTTTCTTCCGATATTAGCTCTATCTATGACAATGAAGCTGCCGAACGCTAGCGCTGTGCGATATGGCCTTTTTATATGATTTGTTGCTATTATGTTGTTGGCACCAGGGGTTAGGTGGGATACGCTGGCGGATAATGCCTTCCTTTCTGAATTCGAGCTAGCGACTAAGGGTTCGATTCTCGGGAGAAAACTAAACGAAATGTTTCAAAATGATCCGCCATCTGTAGGTTATCCAACTGTTGGTGGCTTTGCCCAGGAGTATGATGGGGAGGTGGTTGATATATACGGGCTCAACAATGTTGCTATGGCACATTCAAGCGGGAATCGATACGGCTGGAAGAATCATGCTGCTTTTAATACCGATGTGTTCATAGATCTACAACCAGATCTTTTCTTACCCGTGGATGGTACAAAGGATCAGTTACTCAGTGGGACTGCTGAAACAATACACATCCCTTTTGTGAATAACATTTATGACGATCCTAGATTTGTTCGATTGTATTCGCTAGCAATTATTACCGATTCTGAGACCAGCATCCGTGCTTTTGTCAGGCGAGATCTAGTAGAAACACTTGTGGACAAGCGTTTTGATGTCATGGAAATTGACTATTGACAGTTGGCAATGGTATGCTGATCATTGAAATGTGTTAAGTTGGCCAGAATCCGACGGTAGAAACGTCAAACACAATCGAGCACAGCTATGAAGATAGGAATATCTCTGATGCCTCCATTCATTCCAAGGTTATCAGTATACTTGATGAATGGTAAAGGGTACGATTCAGCTTGAGCAAAATACCCGGAAGAGTATGATCGCACCCGGCTACCCTTCCCGTGATCGATCACTTTTGTCGTAATCACAGTACAGAGAAAGCTATGTCAGATATTCTCAAGATAAATAATAAAGAAGTGATAATCGATTCGCTCCCGACCGAAATCCTACGCAATGCGTTAAGATTGGCCGGTTACTATAGCGTCCGCTATGGCAGCGACAGCGGCGAGACGGGAGCCAGCGCCATCCTTCTGGATGGTCGGCTGGTCTCCAGCGACACCCTGCTAGTGGGCCAGGCCGTCGGACACGAGATAGAAACCATCGAGGGCGTGTCGCCATCAATAGGGGAAATCCACCCAATTCAAAGAGCATTCATGGAAACTGGCGCGATCCAATCTGGATACTCGACTCCCGCCATGATCTTAGCGGCGAAGGAGCTCCTAAAGCGGAATCCAAGTCCGACCGAAACCCAGGTGCGCGATGCTCTTTCTGGCGTCCTCTGTCGTGAAACCGGGTATCTAAAACCTGTAGAGGCAATTCTTAGGGCGGCCGCTTACATGAGAGGAGAAGAGGTCGAACCCTATGACGGACCGATGATTGTCGATGCTAGCTATCTCGTCGAAACTCCCCCGAGCCAGGAAAAAGATGATGGCAGCCCGGAAATGGCTTCTGGTGGTCCTGGCGGACAGACGACTACAGATGTGCGGCCGCGCACGGATATATTACTGCAGAGTGGAGTTCCCCAAACGGAGGTGGTTGGAAAACCTGAAACCAAGGTAGACGCCTTGCAACTGGCGAAAGGGAATCCTGCCTTTGTCGATGACTATGATATGCGGGGAATGCTCTATGGAAAATTGCTGGTCAGTCCGCATGCTCATGCGCGTATCAGCGATATAGATGACAAGGAAGCGTCGGAGTTGCCAGGCGTGCGGGCCATCATCCACTATAAAAACATCCGCCGAATAAAGTACGCTTCCGGCGGTCAGTCTTACCCAAATCCCCCGCCGCACGATCAGGTCAGTTTTGACAACAAGGTCCGATATGTGGGTGATAGGGTTGCTGCTGTCGCTGCGGACTCGGTTGAAATCGCCGAGGAAGCACTGAAGCTGATACACGTCGAATACGTAATTCTGCCGGCTGTGTTTGATGAAAACGAGGCCACTAAAGAGGGTGCACCTGTCATCCATGATGAGGACGACACTGAGGGCGTTCATGATTCCGAGAGAAACATTGTCCACCACATAGAGGCAGAAGTTGGCGACGTTGCCCAAGGTTTCCAGGATGCGGATCGCGTTTTCGAGCAAACCTATCGCGTTCATCAGGTACAACCGGCTCCGATTGAACCCCATATAGCCATCAGTTGGTGGGACTCGAATGAACGGCTGGTAATCCGTACGTCTACACAGGTACCATTTCACGTTCGACGTATGGTCGCACCATTACTCGGGCTACCCATAAGCCAGATCCGTGTCATCAAGCCAAGAATAGGAGGCGGATTCGGTGTGAAGCAAGAGATGCTCCTTGAGGACATCGTGGGGCACCTTTCCATCGCCACAGGTCGACCGGTACGTATCGAACTTACCCGGCAGGAAGAGTTTCAGAGTAGCCGTACTAGACATCCCCAGACTATTACTTACAAGACCGGAGTATTGGCTGACGGTACATTACACAGCATGACGATGCGGGTGGTCGGTAATACGGGAGCATATGGCAC
>JAUVOB010000338.1 GCA_030599405.1 Chloroflexota bacterium
ACAGGACCTTCAATCGTAACTCGGCCCTATCCCGGAAACGTTCCCAGATTGCTTGATTTCCTATATAACGGCTGAATTCCTGGGCAGCGAGCCTACGCTGAATCCCACTTTTGAGGAAGAGCACCGGCTGCCGCCCTGCTCGACGAGCCCGATACCATTCCAGGCCAATAGGAGCCCTAATATCCCCGCCAATTAATAGAAGGTGGACATCTGCCCTAGTTACGGCGTCCAGATCCAATATGTCATTTTTTCGAGGTGATTGGTGGATGAGCCATCCAAGCTGAACCGGCAACTCGGACACAGAACGACCCAGGAGATCTCGTTCTCGTTCAAGGTCGGCCGCCGCGGATATGTATAGACGAACTTGGTTTACCATCCTCTTAGTTGATCACCCTTGTCCTATTCGCACCCTCGAATTTGACACTCAGCTTGTTGACCGGATAACTCTTATCGACAGTAGCGCCGCCGAAAGGCGTCGATAATCGTCAGAAACTCTGCTGGTAATCGCTTCTGAACCGCGCTCACTATTGGGTCAGGAATCTCACGAAAATAGGCTTCCGCGATACCTCCGGCGATGCAGGCCATTGTATCACTGTCACCGCCCAGCGATATGGCTTTTCGAATCGCATCCTCGACGCTCACCGATTCCAGAAAAGCGATGATCGATTCTGGCACCGAACCGTGGCATGAGACATCGAAGCGATAGGATGGACGGATTTCTTCGAGAGAACGATTCAGATCGTACCCGAAACGGTTCTCGATTTCCTCCTTGATCGTTTGCTTGTCCTCTCCATTACGGGCCAAGAATACGCTGAGCGCTGTTGCCTGGGCTCCTTTGATACCCTCGCCGTGATTGTGAGTTACTTCGGCGCTACGTCTCGCCTCCAACAAAACCTTTTCAAGATCGCTGAAGGCAAAACCAACTGGGCTAACTCTCATAGCCGAACCGTTGCCCCAACTATTATAAGGGCGGTCGTCCCCGGAGTGAGCCCAGGCATAAAACGAATAGCCATATCCTGCATGGGGATACCGTTGGGCGAAGTCCTTTATTGTCTCTCCGTATGGCATATCCTTGATTATGGCTTGTGCCACGGCAACTGAAAGCACCGTGTCATCTGTATACGTCGAGGTCGGAATAAACAGGGGAAAATCAATTGTCTTAATGCTGTTCCGCTCGAAAACAGATCCAACGATATCACCGGCGATGGAACCAATCATCATCCAAATTCCTGCATATCAATCTGGGCGCGTTCTCTGGCTCAGTTGCTGACCGAGCAATAAGGCCGTTGACGAATCAATACCAAGGCATCTCGGCAAACGCATTTCTTATAGACAGCTTACTCAGTCTTGTATTACTATTGAACCAGAGAAATGGCGAGAAACAACAAGTATGCTAGAGTATCGATCAGCCAAGATTCTGTCTGAATAGTTAAGGACCATTATACAGATTACATCAGGAGATTTACCAGGGAGTGGAACCGGTGAACGAGCTCGAACGTCTATCTATCAGGCAAAGACCGTATAGACATCATCTGAGCAGCCTCAGGGAGGACAAGAAACATGTCTCAGGAGCAAAAGCTGATAACTCGCCGAACAGGACTTATAGCTTTGGTCATCGGCGTTATGCTTGCCGGAGGTTTGATCGCCGCCTTCGTCATCGGATACGCAATCAATCGGGATAGAGACCCGAAGGATGACGTCGTGGAAACCCCACCAACTGGCAGCCCAATAACCGGCATTCGACTTGAAACTTCTTCTTTAGACCAACCAGGGGCTGAAGAGGAGGCTCATTTACGCATTCGATTGAGCAAAGGGCAACAGCAAGCAGGGATTGAAGAGAGTGTGCCTGTCGCTACCGGTGAACCGCTAAGCGATAACCAGGTAGATGAGATTTTGGATCGATTGCCTGCCCTGACTTCAGCGCCCGGCGACGTCGAGGAATTCAACTTGCCCGATTCATCCTTGCCGCCACCTCGAACCGGCGATGTCATTGATGAGCCGTTTCCCCCGCCACCAGCAGTGGTTACTCCTGCCGCCGTCGCCCAGGGACCTCTAGAAGTTCTGCGCTATGCTCCAGAGGGCGAGATCCCTATTGCGCCATTTATGAATGTTACCTTCAACCAGCCAATGGTGCCCCTAACAACGATTGAAGATCTAGCTTCCGAAGATGTTCCAGTGAAATTGATCCCAGAGTTGCCAGGCGTCTGGAAATGGCTAGGTACGAAGACTCTGTCTTTTGAATACGCATCGGATCAGATCGATCGTTTCCCGAAGGCTACCGAGTATTTCGTAGAAGTCCCTGCTGGGACAAAATCGGCCGTCGGCGGCATTCTTGAGCAAACCGTCTCCTGGTCTTTTCGCACACCACCGCCAACCGTGGTCGACCAATATCCAACTGACGGGCCACATCCTCTGGAACCTGTGCTGTTCATCGCATTCGACCAGTTGATCAATTCCGATGCCGTAATGAGTACCATAAATATAGATGTCGATGGTCAACCACAGTCACTGCGTTTGGCCAGCGAATCCGAGATTGAAGCTGACGAAGCAGTAAGTCGAAGAGTCGATTATACGCGTGACGGTTATTGGCTGGCATTACGGTCGACACAACCATTCCCGACCGATGCCAGCGTACGGGTAACCATTGGTCCAGGTACACCATCCTCAGAAGGTCCGCTGGTCACCGAAGAAGAACAGTCTTTCTCGTTCTACACTTATGCTCCTCTCAGGATCGATGAACATAGATGTGGTTGGTATGACCTGGAATGCCCTCCGCTGACCCCCTTCTACATTTATTTCAATAATCCTTTGGATACCGAAGCCTTCGAAGAATCGATGCTCCTAGTGAGTCCTGAACTTCCCGGGGCCACTGTCAACGTTGTCGGTTCTTCGATCACGATTGAGGGCGTAACGAACGGCCGAACCGATTACTTTGTGACGGTAGACGGGTCGATTCGAGATATATTTGGCCAGAGTATGGGGGATGA
>JAUVOB010000273.1 GCA_030599405.1 Chloroflexota bacterium
CCAGAAGGGGAAGGGCAGCGATTTTTTGATAATCCTTCCTATCGAGCCTGATTAATCCTTCGGAGTCGACTTCATCGCCTTATAGAGGACCTCGGCTGGATGGACTACGCTTCGTCCAGTACCTTGCATGATTTGCTCGCGGCAGCTGGCGCCAGCGGCCACGATGATCGAATTGCCACTAGCCTCTCGAACGGCCGGTAAAAGACGTCGTTCGGCCATGGCAACCGATAACTCATAGTGCTCGGCTTCATAACCAAAAGAACCGGCCATACCACAACAGCCGGAATCAACCTCCGTCACTGAATATCCCGGTGGAAGTGACAGGATATGCATGCTCGACTCTGTTCCCGTTAATGCTTTCTGGTGGCAGTGCCCATGTAACACCAGATCACGGGGATCATCCTCGAAATCGATATCAAATTCGCCCTTCTCGACAAGCCGGGAGATGAACTCCTCGAAGGTAAAGGCGTTATCTGCCACCATCTGCACCCGATTATCATCCGGCAGGAGGTATTTATATTCATCCCGCATCGACAAAAGGCAGCTCGGTTCAAGCCCCACTATTGGTATTCCCTCTTCGGCGAAAGGCGCCAATTTGTCAACTGTATCCTTGGCCGCCAGAAGAGCTTTATCCACAAGCCCCTTGGATAGCATAGGTCTACCGCAGCATTGATGGCCCGGTAGAAGGACCTCAAATCCGGAAGCCTCAAGCAGTTCCGTCGCCGCGATAGAAACCTGCGGATAATAATACGTATTGAAGGTATCATTGAATAGTAGTACCTTCGACTTCCCTGCTGTTGATTGAGAGGCACCGGCTTTCTGGCGGCTACGGAACCAGCTGGTAAAGGGATGCCGTGCGAATGCGGGCATCGACCTCTGAGCACTAATCCCAATGGTGGATTCAATGCTCTGGCGAGCAATTTTAGTTTTGAGCACCCGGTTAATGATGGGTGCTTTGCGACCACTGCTCAAACGACTTATTCTTGCGATATCGCCAAATAATCGCGTCCTAAGAGGCGGTCCGTTCTTCTTCCAGTAACTATCCAAGAAGGCCAGTTTAATCTTGGTCATGTCCACCGAGGAAGGGCATTCGGCTTTGCAGGCCTTGCACTCCACACAGAGGTCCATTACCTCAAACATTCTGGGGCTTGTGATCTCCTGAAGCGGCAAAACACCCGACATGGCGGCTCGCAGGGCATTCGCCCGTCCTCGTGTACTATGCTCCTCATCGCGGGTTACCATGAAGCTGGGACACATCGTTCCGGTCGTTTTTTTCCGGCAAACCCCGGCTCCGTTACACATCTCGATCGCCCTGTTTAAGCCGAGTTCGTTGCTGAAATCCACTTCTGAATCAAGCGGAATAGCCAGGTAATCTTCCCCGAAGCGAAGGTTTTCGGTCATCGGGCCGCCATTGACGATCGTTCCCGGGTTCATGAGGTTGTAGCGGTCGAAGATATTCTTTACTTGGGCGTAAAGGTTGTAAAGGTCTGGTCCGAAAAAGTGTTCGTTAAGCCAGCTGCGCGCCCGACCATCACCATGTTCGCTAGATAGAGATCCGCCGTAACCATGAAGAAGGTCGACCGCAAAAGTAGAGATATTAGGCAGTTTAGCGATCTCAGTGGCTATTTTGGTGTTGAGAAGGGGACGGATATGCAGACAGCCTGCGCTCGCATGGGCGTAATAAGCTACTTCGGATCCAATATCGTGGCAGAAGCGCTCTATTTTTTTTACGTATTGAGCAAGGTGTTCCACAGGAACGGCCGCGTCTTCGATAAAGGGAATCGGCTTGTGGTCACCCTTAATACTCATCATGAGTCCAAGGCCGACTTTCCGGACCGTCCAAATGTTGCTCTGGAGCTCGGCCAAGAATGCCGGATTAACGGCGGTCGCACCAACTTTCTGCCGGTCGAGATGGCTTCTGAGCTTCTCGACCTTGTCCCTGAGCTCGCTCTCGCTACGTCCATAAAACTCCGTAATAAGGACGCAATCTGGTTCTCCTTCGATAAAAGTAGACAGCAATCGCGAGTACGCCGGAATGTTCCGGCAAAGCGTGAGACCCAGATTATCGAGCAATTCAACCGCCGCTGGCTCCATTTCCAACATCGCCGGAACGGCAGTTAAGGCAGTAAATAAATCATCGAAATGTACGATAGCCAGAGCTGTCCGCTGAGGTAATGGGACAAGGTTTAGTTTCACTTCGGTAATGACAGCTAAACTTCCTTCAGCACCGCAGACGAGATTGGCCAGATTAAATCGCCGGTCTGACGGATATTTAAAGGTATACCCGTCTTTAGGAACCATCCTGTCCAGGTTATAGCCACCGCACCTACGCCAGTGCTGTGGCGTCCCATCATGGATCGTTTTTTGATTACTCGGCTCGTCGACAAGAGCATTGATTTGCCGGTAAATTTCACCCTCCAACCCGCCTCTTTGGCTATGATCCTCTAGCAGATTGGATTCGACCTGCTTGAAATGAGCCTGGCTACCATCGCTCAGAATGACCTTCATTTCTAGTACGTGATCGGATGTCATACCGTAGAGGATGGAATGGGCGCCAGTAGAGTTGTTCGAAACGATGCCCCCGATCGCCGCCCTGTTACTGCTTGCCGGATCAGGGCCAAATTGGAGACCATACTCGCGGAGTGATTGGTTTAGCTCATCTAGAACGATACCCGGTTGAACCCTCACCCAGTGTTCTTCTTCATTGACCTCTAGCAAGGCATCGAGATGACGGGTGAAATCAATAACCAGGGCTTCGTTAACCGCTTGCCCGACAAGGCTACTTCCCGCGGTTCGCGGCAGGAGGGGTACGCCATATTTGGCAGCAAGTTCTACGGCGGCTTGCACATCATCTGTAGTCCGCGGTATGAGTACGCCATGAGGCATTACCTGATAAATACTGGCGTCTGTGCTATAGAACATACGGCTGTAGAGATCTGTTCGAACATCTCGGTCGCTATTCGCCGTTAATTCACCAAAAAATGACTTGAGTTTGTCGTTCACCTTATGGCCTCTTCCGCTTTCTAAATATCGACTCAACTGTCCAACGTACCCGGTGCTAATCCCACCGGCAGGGGGTCGGGTCTGTCACATCTACTATCAATAACAATATGCCGTCCCAGATCTGATGATTCTTCGATAGCACGCATGAGGTCCAGCACATGGAACGCCATTTCTCCATTTGCCCGGTGCTGGCGACCGCTTCTTAACGCGTAGGCCATATCGGCAACCCCAATACCACGATTGATGTCATCAGAATGTGTGTGTTGTATCTCAGCCCAATCACTATCGCCTGCCTGGCGTATGCGGACGGCTCCCCCTAACGTGTTGGGATCGGGGACGCTTAATGTTCCCTGTGCGCCATAAATCTCGATGCGAGGTAGTTGAGAGTACCAGATATCGAAGCTCATAATGATGCTGCCTATCGGTCCATCAACAAAATTCATCAATCCGGCAACATGAGTGGGAACTTCCACCTTGATCTTCTCGCCATA
>JAUVOB010000372.1 GCA_030599405.1 Chloroflexota bacterium
ATAGCGAATCGCAATGCAAATAACGCAACAATTATTAGAGTTGCTTCGAATGTGGTCATTGGTGCCTCCTTGCCATCGCCTTGATGGCTGTGGACGCCAGTTGTAAAAATTGGCCGGTTCGCTATTACTATAGCATCGAAGGAGTATCAGCGTCTATTGGGGAAATGGGGCATCTTCTTATGGGGTAAACACCCCACGAACATACGATAAGACAGACATTCTCCCTCCAACCAAGCTCGATTCCTGGGTTAAATAGCCCAGAGAAAGATCCGGTATTTACCGAATTTACTGTCCTCCTATTTACAACTAAACTGTCTTCGATGAAACATCATGTTTTCAGCAATAGCCTTCGATGGAAGCTATCAATGGAAACAAGGTCCAATCACTCAAAATGCAAAGAAACTTCTACGCCAGATGCACCGGTTCTCGAGGATTTGGATCTGAACTATGGAGGCTTTTAGCATGCCAAGAAATCTGTTAAAGAGGTTGGTATTCGGCATTTGTTGCGTTGCATTATTTGGTTCGGTCGCTGTTGCCGTGAGCGAAGCAGGATCCCCCGGCCGTTCAGGCCCGGTCCGAACAGACTGCGACGAATGTCACGGCAGTGTTGTCGAAAACTGGGAAGTGAGCGCCCATGGGATGGCCTTGGACAATCGGGTCTTCCAAGAAACGTGGCTTGAGAAAGGACAGCCCCCAGAGTGTCTGATTTGCCACACAACTGGCTATGATCCTGAGAGTGGAACATGGGAGGCTGATGGGGTCACTTGTTTGTCCTGCCATGAAGGCCAGACAGGACCACACCCTGAAACGGCGATGCCCACCGATTCTTCTTCTCGTAAGTGCGGTACCTGCCATATTGATACGCATAGCGAATGGGAGAGTAGCGCTCACGGCGAAGGAGAATTGGCCTGTGTACGTTGCCATAATCCCCATACATCCGAGCTAAGAGCAGGAAACATGCAAGATCTATGTTCGACCTGTCACAGTGAGGAGAGTTATTTCTATGGTTCAACAGCCCATGCCCAGCGCGACCTGAGCTGTACGGATTGTCACTTGAAAGTGTCTGAATCTCCGGTAGGGGAGGGTCATGGTCAGCGTGAACACACGTTTGCAGTGGATTTGGACACGTGCAACCAGTGCCATAGCGAAGAGATGCACCTGGTAAATATGGATGCAGAGGCAGCTACAGCTGGTGTCACTATTATCAATAATCCTATTGCCGGTGGGGAAAGTTGCGAAGATCCTACTCCATCAATGACCTCCGAGCCCGAACCCGCTCCGGCAAGCCCGCTTAATTATTTGCTCGTTGCCGCGGTTGGCCTCACCTTTGGCGTGGCCGTTTCCCCGGTAGCTGAGAATTGGTTCGGGCGGTTCTTGAATCGAGATTGATTGAGGATAACCGATGAGTAAGAAGACGCTTGAACGTCGTGATTTCCTTAAATTGGGTGCTGCCGGATTGGCGGTCCTGGCTACCGGCCCTAGCCTGGCGGCGAAGGCAAGGCGCAAGGCCAACTCTAGCTCCGATGACTCTGAAGAAGACAGCGCGCATAGCTGGGCCATGGTGATCGATCAGTCGAAGTGCGTTGGATGCGGCCATTGCATTCAGGCTTGTAAAGCCTACAACGACGTTTCTCCTGATATCGAATGGACCCGGTTAGTCGAGGGTGAGAAGATTGCTGATCAGCAGACCTTCATACCAATTACTTGCATGCACTGTGAAGATGCTCCCTGCGCTCACGTTTGTCTGGTCGGAGCCACAACGAGCCGCCCAGATGGTATCGTGATGATGGATTATGACCGCTGTATTGGCTGTCGTTACTGCGAGGTCGCCTGTCCTTACGGCGTCCGGTCATTCAACTGGGAAGCGTTCAAGGGAGACAACCCGGCGGTCCCAACCTGGGGGCAACCAGAGGTAGAAAGACGTCCTCGGGGCGTAGTTGAGAAATGCTCCTTCTGCTACCAACGGATCGATCGAGGTCTCGAATTGGGGCTAACGCCTGGTGTGGATCAGGCAGCAACTCCCGCGTGTGTGGTTGCCTGTCCAATGAAGGCCCGCACCTTCGGCGATCTAAACGATCCCGAATCCGCGGTCAGCAAATTACTGGCGGGCCATGCCTCGTACCGCCTGAAGGAAGGATTAGGGACAGGACCCCGCATCTACTACCTGCCTGTCCGTAGTGAACGAGAAGAGGAGGTTGCTTCATGATGAGCATACGATCCCAGCGACAGAAGCTGCTGTTTCCCGGCTGGGTAGCCTCTTTAGGCGTCCTGATCATCGCCGGCTTAATCGCGGGCATCATCGTCCTAGTTCGCGGGCTAGTGGTCACGAATCTCTCGGATCTCGTCCCGTGGGGCTTATGGATCACCCTGGATCTGTCAACCATCGCCTTAAGCGCTGGCGCCTTTACGTTATCGGCCGCGGTTTACCTGCTTGGATTGAAGCATTTGCAGCCAGTGGCGCGAACGGCCGTCTTCATCGGTCTGATCGGTTACAGCATGGCCATGATGATGTTGTTCATGGACATCGGCCGTCCCGATCGACTATGGCACGCCTTGATTTATTGGAACATTCACTCCCCACTTTGGGAAGTGACCATGTGCATCTGCCTATACTTCATGGTGTTGGTCTTGGAGGTAATACCTATCTTTGGCGACGCTGACTGGATGAAGGTTCGATGGCCCAGGCTTTCCATGCGCATGACAAAGGTACATCAACTGGCCCCTTTTCTAGCGGTAGCAGGTCTAACTCTATCCA
>JAUVOB010000206.1 GCA_030599405.1 Chloroflexota bacterium
ACTTCTTTTAAGCCACTTCAGCATTCCCGCCTCTGCAAACGGTCTAATTTCCACGTACTTCTTCGGCCGTGGAATAAACCTCTTTTTTCCCTTCGGACCTGGAGATTTGGGTACAGCACAAGCTTTGGCTAAAAATGGGGCACCCGATAAAGCCGCGATAAGTGTCGTCTATTACAACCGAGTCTTCGAAGTCATAGGAATTACGGTTATTCTCCTGGCGGGGCTCATCTATCTCGGTTGGGAGGGTGCAGTCAAGCCATTCATCTGGAGCGCCCTGCTTTTCGCCGCGGTCGTAACCTTGACACGGCCTCTCGGGCCTTCCAGCCGCAAAACTAAGCGATACAATATTCCCGGACGAATCTGGGACGCATTTAATGGAAGAGCATTGGTTCAGGCCATCGCGGTAATGCGCAAGAAACCACGGTTACTGATTGGGCTTGGTTTACTGTCTGCAGTCACCTTAGTAATAGAGATTATTGGCTACTGGTCGATCAAGCAGGCTTTTTCCTCTCCGATGGATGACTATGTGCTGATGAAGGACATGATCTTTGTCCATTTTGCGATAGTAATTGCAGTAGCCAACATTGCCAGAATCATCCCCTATACCTTTGCGAGCTTCGGCATCTACGAGATTGTTTCGGTGTTCATGTTCCGGGTTTTTGGGGAGGGTTACCTTAATGCAACAACAGTCACCCTGCTCGATTCGATGCTAATCAACGGCTTAACCCTGGTTTTTTTCCTGCTTTCTTTAGTTATTAACAAATGCCCGAGTATTCTCGATACGTGGCGGAATTTCTTTGCTCAATCTGCCGCCCGAAACCAGGCAGGAATACTCCAGACGCCTAACCCAGGAGATGAATTAAGCGCGTCACTTATATCCAGGACAGACCATGATTGAACAATCAAGTACCAGAAATAGTCATTCGGGTGCCGACAGCCCTAACATCGACAAAAGAATCGGCACCGGCATCGATGCCGGCAAAATTACCGGTCTTCTTCCTTTCATCCCCCAGCCCCACGTACTGTGGCGATCCTTTTCCTTATGGATATGGGTGGTATATGCCCTCATAATTGCTAATGCCGTACCCGATTACTTCGTCCAATACTGGTTTAACAAATCTCTCGGTTTTCAGTCTGTTTTTTGGACCAACGTAAGGATGCAGGTTTTTCTCTTCGCGATTTACGGCATCGCCATTGCTGCGTCTATCTACATCCCTATGAGGGTGCACGCTGTGAGCCGAGTGCTGAGGAAGTCTGCGATTCATTTCGGCATCTGGATCGGTATGTTCGCAGGATGGTTGATTGCTCAATACTACCAGCAGTTTCTTCTTGCATTCAATGGCATCCCTTTTGGCAAGACGGACCCTGTATTTGGCAAGGATATAGGATTTTATGTCTATACCCTGCCGACATTGAGAATTTCTCTCGCCGCGCTTGAGATAATGATTCTGGTGGGCGCAGTAGCTTTTCTCGTAGCACGATCAAACGCGCTAAGCTCACAGCGCATACTGCAAAAGCCCCGAATAAGAATCGGGACAAAAGTATGCCTGTTCCTCTCACCTTTATACATTCGCGTTCTTCTCTACGGTTTCGGTGCGGCTGCTGTGATCCACACTTACCTGGGCCGTTACGGGCTGTTGCTTAAAAACAACGAGGATTCCGGGGTTCGTACGGGCGCGGACTACCTGGATCTGACAGGGATTTTCTCCAGCCTCAACAGAATCTACCTCGCGACTATTGTTGTAGCCGGGCTCACTTTAATGGTGGCGATTTTTCTTCAGCGTATCAGCAAGCGTTACGGATGGATTACCAGCAATTCAAACTCTAAAGACCTGCCGCTCGCCGGACATGCTGCCCGATCGCTTCGTGCGCCGCTGATGATTGGTGCAGGACTGCTCGTGCTTCTGATCTGCTTCTCACTCTGCGTGCTAATAAGAGACAGTATTTACGTGACACCCAATGAACCCTACATACAGCTTGAGTACATCAATCGCCACATAGAAGCCACGAATAGAGCCTATCGCCTCGATAACATAGAGGTCCATGAGTGGATACTGCCCGATGAGCCCCTGACCCCAGAAACGCTGCTCGCCAGCAAGACGTTACAGAACGTCCCTTACCTGCCCACCTGGGTAACCTATCTCGAAGAACCGCCTGATCTTCATCATTATGAGCGCATCGAGGTTTCCGATTCGACCATGGTATTTGGCCCCATGCTTCAAATCTATCAGCAGCAACAACAGCTGCGTCCCTATTATGATTTTTTATCAGTAGATGGGGTTCGCTATAAGGTCGATGGACAAAAGCGCATGTTTGTCAGCGCCGTTCGCGAGCTTCCCTCGCTGGCGTTTGTCGGGCGACAGGAGTGGCTCAAGTATTGGGGATCTGCAGCTTTGCTTCTCACCCATGGAATGGGGCTCGTCATGAGCCCTGCCAACCGCATAGACGAGATGGGAAACCCGGAGTATGTGGTTAAGGATGTGCCTCCGAAGGGGACACATCCCGCGTTTGATCATGAACCCCGTATTTATTTCGGGGAAGGCGCCAAAGACGACTATGTGCTAACAAATATCAAATACCTTAAGGAGTTCGATTACGCGACTGAACAGGGTCGCCGGGAGTTTACGTTTCCCGGGGATCTCATAGACGGGCTCCCTGTAAGCTCCATCTTGCGGCGCATGATTTTCGCGCTGCACACAAAGGACGTCACCGCCTTCCTCTTCTCACGCTACATCGACCACAAGAAAACGCGTGTCCATGTCCGCCGCACTCCGGTTACAAGGGTGAGCAGTATCGCACCCTTCCTCTTTCTCGACAGCAATGTCTATGCGTTCATAGCCGACAAAAAGGTTCTGTGGATGATCAATGGCCTCACAACCAGCAAGGAGTATCCTTACTCTTTCCGTGAGGTTTTAGGTGACAAGGCTGATGAGCGTGCTGTGGAGAAATTCCCGGAGAGGATCATCAACTATGCCGAGGATTCCGTAAAGATTACTATCGATGCCTACAGTGGAAAGGTGCATTTCTACAAGATAGCCGATGATCCAGTAGTCAACACGTGGGCGAAGATTTATGATGACCTCTTTGAGCCGATTTCTGCCATGCCGGAGGACGTCAAAGCTCAACTAACCTATCCGTTGCAGTGGTTTCACATCCAATTTGATGACATCTACAAAAGGTATCACCAGAAACATCCTATCGAGTTTTACAATGTCGAAGACCTGTGGGACGATGCCGATGAAGTGATCGGCTCCCTGGGCCGCGGCTTGAGCGGATTTGGGACCGGCGACCAGCTTACTTTTTCTTCTGAAGGGTGCAATATACTCCTCGATCCAGCCGATCTCCCCGACGGCATCGATGGGGGCAATCCCGGTGAGCTGAAATACGTCATGCTTATGCCCTTCACTCCCGAAGGTGCAAGGAACCTGCGCTCACTTATAATTGCTTTTCAGGACCCAGAGGACTATGGAAGGCTCATTAGTCTGCGGATCCCACAAGGTGTATTCGTACCCGGGCCCGAACAAAACGATGCCTATGTATGTAACGACCGGCCTGTCCACCAGCAGGTAACGATGTGGATCCGGCACGCCTCTGAAGTGATCCGTGGAGGTACCTTACTCTTACCTATTGGTGGCGACCTGTTGTATCTGGAGACGATCTGGTCGAATTCGTTACAGAATGACTTGCCCCAGCTAAAGATCTTTGCGGTAAGGTATCACGACCTTATCACATCGGGCACAACGCTTGAGGAAGCCATCCTGAACCGAAATTTAGTGCTGGGATTCCCTGCTGGGCGCTAAAGTGCAAACCTCTGCAACCTATTGGAGCCTCATGCGTTAAAGGTGGTAGGTGGATAAGTGCATTATCTCTTTGAGAAAAAATTATATGGTTGAGAAACTGAGATGTTTTTATCAGGAGGAATCTTAATTTGCTGCTTATCGCGTCGCTTTCGGTTCTCGCGCTGACGATCAGCTTATCGCTTTCGCGGCCTGCCCTCTATCGCATTCGAATCGAGCCAGCGAAGGCAGCAATCATTGGCGCGGTTCTAACCGTGATCGCCGGTCTGCTTCCAAGGTCAGCTCTGTACCGAACACTCGGATTTCTATCGCTACCGGTCCTCACCATCGTCAGCCTCATGGCCATTACTCTGATTGCCGAGAAGGCCGGATTCTTCCGGCTACTTGCCTGGCAGATAGCGAGGGCAGCAAACGGCAATGGTCTCAGGCTCTTTACCTATCTCTTCTTCGCGGGGACGATAACAGGCACCCTATTCACCAACGATGCGGCGGTCCTGATCTTCACTCCTATGGTCTACCATTTG